>NZ_JABUMQ010000440.1:0-7619 GCF_013336645.1 Myxococcus sp. CA039A
GGGTGGAACAGAGGGGGGATGAACGGTGTGTCGGATGGGTTGGACCTCTCGTCGATACGGCTGATTGGGACGGCGGTGACGCCGGCGGTGATGGTGTCGGCGTGCGGCATCGTGGCGACGGGGTTGGACAATCAGATTGCGCGGATGACGACGCGGATGCGGGAGATGTTGAGGGAGGCGCGGCAGTTGCCGGAGGGGAACTCGCGGCGGGATTTGTTGCGGCAGGAGGTGGTCATCCTGGACCGGCGGCACGCGATACTCGCGAGGGCCATCGCGCTCACGTACACGGCGCTGTTGGCGTTCGTGGTGACGTCGTTGCTGTATCTGACGAAGCGTCAGCTCGACATCCCGGAGTCGCTGCCGGTGTTGTCCTTCGCCATCGGCGTGTTGTTGCTGGGAGCGGTGGCGGTGCTCGCGCTGGCCTCGCTGCGGCTGAGCCGGCTGGCCATCAAGCTGGAGCGGGAGGAACTCTTCGGAATCACCCGCCCGCCACCGCGCCTGTAGAGGTCCGCGTCAGGTGAGGCCGCCCACGGGAGGTCCGTCCTCGTCGCCATGACTGTTGGAGTGGCGCCTGTCGTCCTCGCCCGAGCCGAAGCCGCTGCGAGCCGCCGCGGCGCCGACGGCGCGCAGGATGTCGAGCGGGATGGGGAGGATGGTGTGATTGCCGCCCGTGGTGATCTCCACCAGCGTCTGCAGATATCGCAGTTGAAGCGTGGCGGGGTTGCGGCTGAGCACGTCCGCCGCCATGGCGAGCTTCTCGGCGGCCTGGTGTTCACCCTCGGCGGCGATGATTTTCGCGCGACGCTCGCGCTCGGCCTCGGCCTGTCGAGCGATGGCCCGCTGCATCTCCGGGGGCAGGTCGATGTGCTTCACCTCCACGTTGGAGACCTTGATGCCCCACGGGTCCGTGCGCGCGTCGAGCACCTGCTGGATTTCGTGGTTGATGCGCTCGCGCTCGCTGAGGAGTTGGTCCAGCTCCACCTGACCCAGAATCGCGCGCAGCGTCGTCTGCGCGAGCTGACTGGTGGCATAGAGATAATCCTCCACCTGGAGCACGGCCTTGTCCGCATGGATGACGCGGAAGTAGACGACGGCGTTGACCTTCACGCTGACGTTGTCGCGAGTGATGACGTCCTGGGGAGGCACATCGCGAGTCACGGTGCGCAGGTCGATGATGACCATGCGCTCCACGAAGGGGATGAGCCAGCGAAAGCCCGCGCGCTTCAACCCCACGAAGCGGCCGAGCCGGAACACCACGCCGTTCTGGTACTCGTTGACGATGCGCACTCCGGACATGAACAACAGGAAGAGCACGCCCAGCGGAATGAGGAACCCGAGCAGTCCGAACAGGTCGGTCATGTCTTCACCTCGTCGACGAAGAGGGTGAGCCCTTCCACGCGCCGCACCACCACGTGTGCGCCGCGCTGGATGGGTGAGGGAGAGGTGGCGCGCCAGCGCTCACCATGGACGAACACTTCACCGCTCTCGGGAGTGACGGGGGCCAGCGTGGTGCCCTCCTCGCCCACGAGTCCCACGTCTCCGCCGCGCTGGGGCAGTCGCCGCGTCTGCGCGCTCCTCCACGCGACATAGGCCGCCGCGCCCGCGAGGACCAACGTGGTGGGAATCAGCCACGCCCACGACACCCCGAAGGAGCGGTCCACGAACCAGTCCGGGTCCACTCGGTCCACCAGGAACAGTCCTCCCAGGCCCAGCAACACCACGCCCGTGGCGCCGAGCAGTCCACTGGTGACGAACAGCTCCGCGATGATGAGCGCCGCGCCGAGCAGCAAGAGGAGCAAGGCCCCCGTGCTCACGGGCAGCGCGGACGATGCCACCAGCGCGAGCACCAGCGCGACCACGCCGATGAGTCCGGGGGCGATACCACCCGGGTGTGCCAGCTCGACGACCAGTCCCAGCGCGGCCATGAGGAACAGCAGATAGACAATCGCGGGATGCGCGAGCGCATGGACCGCGCGCTGTGAAAGGCTCGGGGTCAGCTCCACGAGTCGGGCGTCGCGAGTGGACAGCCGCACCGTGTCTCCCCCCGCCACCTGCACCGAGCGTCCATCCGCCCACGCGAGGAACTCCGCCTCACTGGGAGCGAGGTGCTCCACCACGCGCTGTTCGACGGCGGCGTTCGCGCTGATGGAGACGCTGTCGCGCACGGCGGAGGCGGCCCACGAGGCATTGCGGCCTCGCTGCCGAGCGATGCTCTCCGCGAACGCGACGGTGTCGTTCTCCACCTTCCGAGCCATCTGAGCACCGCCGGTCGCCTCCGGGTCCTGCCCGGTGATTCCCGCGACAGGATGCGCGGCGCCGATGTTGGTGCCGGGAGCCATGGCCGCAAGAGTGGAAGCCAGGGTGATGAAGACGCCCGCGCTGCCCGCATGCGCGCCGGAGGGCCCCACCCAGACGAGCACCGGCACGGAGGATCCAAGGAACGCCCGGACGATGGCGCGAGTCGCCTCCAGCGAGCCGCCCGGCGTATCCAGTCGAACCAGCAGCGCCGAGTGTCCACCAGCCTCCGCGCGCCGCACGCAGTCGGACAGATAGGCGCCCGAGCCGGTGTCCACCACGCCTTCCAGTTCACAGGAGGCCACGGTGGAGGAGCCGGGCGTGGGGCTCGCTGGAGGTGTCGCCGCGAGCAGGCCCAGGGCCATCAGCATCAAGAGCAACGCGGCTCCGGTCTTCCCGAGCTGGACATGGCGTGAGCGCAAGTCACACCCCCTGAAGAGAGAGGGGGGAAGGATGCGATGGGACGATGTCTCGCGCGGGGAGGGGCCGTGCGGAGGACATGGCGTCGAGCAGCCTCAGGTGGTCCAGCAGCAGCCGTGGCATGAGGAAGTGCTGGCGCACGTGCTCTCGCCCGCGTTCACCCAGAAGGTGGGCCTCGTCGGGCTGGCGCAGCAGGTGGAGCAGGGCCTCGGCGCACTCCTCCTCTGTGTCCACGAGGACTCCGCCAGTGCCCTCGGGAAGCTGCAGCGGAATGCCGCCCGTGCGACCGCCGACGACGGGAGTGCCCTTCCAGAGCGCTTCGGAGACGACGAGCCCGAAGCCTTCGCGCAGGGACTTCTGGACGACGACCTCCGAGCGCGCCTGGAGTGCGTTGACCTCGATGTTGCCCACGCCGACCAGGTTGGTGAGGACGTGGATGAGTCCATCGTGCCGGGTGGCCGCGCGGAGCTCCTCGTAGACCTCCCAGCCCTCGGGGTCATCCAGGGCGAGCGAGCCGACCAGGGCGAGCTGCAGGTCGGGGACATGTGGACGCACGCGCTGGTAGGCGCGGACGACGCCCAGCGGGTCCTTCCAGCGGTCGAAGCGACTGACCTGCGTGACGAGGGGCCGGTGGGTGCGGATGCCAATCCATTCGAGCACGTCGCGCGCGAGGGGCTCGGGAAGGGGATGGTTCTTGGGGCTGAGCGGGTCGATGGCTGGCGCGTGGACGCGCACGTTCCGGATGGGGAGCGCGGGAGGAATGAACTCCGGCAGGGTGAAGATGGCGGCGTCGTAGTCGAGCAGGTAGGGCGACAGCAGCTCCCAGAAGCTGGGGTTGGGTCGAGAGGTATCGATGTGGCAGCGCCATATCCATCGCGCGTCGCGATTGCCGCTGAGGGCCGCGAGTGCCGCGGGCTGCGGGTCGTGAACGAAGATGAAGTCGTAGTCCTCGGAGTCGGAGATGAGTCGGCGGGCGTTGAGCTGGGAATTGGCCAGATAGATGGCCTTCTCGGACTCGGTGAGCTCGCCCGGAGCGCCCTGGAGCCCGTTGTGGATGCGTTTGGTGACCTGGAAGAAGGCCTCGTCGCCGTGGATGAGCTTCCAGTCGGTCACGATGCCCAGGTCGTTGTAGAGGGGGACCAGCGAGCGAAGGATTTCGGAGACGCCTCCCCCGTAGGGCGTGGCGCTGAGGTGCAGACAGCGAGCGCCGCGCAGTCGTTCGGCGCAGTGGGAGAGGGCGTCGAGCTGCGCGTCGGGAGCGACACCACGATAGGTGGCGAGTGAGCGCTTGCCGACATCCACGACATCCAACATGGCTTGAGGCTCCCGGAGTGAGAGGACACTCCCGAGCCAACGGTGCTCATGCCCGACGGGGTCTTCCCGAGGTGCCGCGTGCATGTCCGGTAGCCGGCATCAGAAGTGGGCGCCAGCCTGTCGGGCTGCTCACCGGGTGGTGAGCGCGCGCCACAGGCAGCACCTTTCCTCGTGCGGCGTGGGCCGCCCAAGTCGTGCCAAGACTCGAAGGGGAGGAGTCATGCGCCGTGTCGTCCTCATCGCCGCCCTGTGCCTGGCCGCCGTACCGCTGGCTTGCAAGACCACCCAGCCCCCTGGGGCGGAAGAGCAGGAGCCGCTTCAGGGCCCTGACCAGGTGAGGGAGCCCGTGCAGACCGTACCGGACGAACCGCCCGGGCCCGCCACGCCCATGCCCGCCCAGCCCGACGCGGGCACGACGGAGACGCAGCCGCAGCCGGAGTAGCGCGGCGTCACGCGACGGACCGGAGACGCAGCCGCAGCCGGAGTAGAGAGGCGTCACGCGACGGACTTCCGCCGCGGCGAGTCGCGAGCCAGGAGGGTGCTCCTCTCCTGGTCCGCGAGGTCGTGACACACCACCCGACGGTCCTCGTGACACCGCCGCTCGGCTCGCGCACAGTTCGCTCGGACCCGCGTGGAGGCTGAATCCGCCGGGACAGGCGGAGGCGCACGGTGCAGACCACGGTCTATCTGGCAGAGCGAATCTGGACGCTGGACACGGAGCGTCCGCTGGCGCGAGCCCTGGCGGTGCGTGACGGGCGCGTGGTGGCGGTGGGCACTCGCGACGAAGTGAGAGCGACGGCGCCCGGTGCGCGAGAGGTGGACCTGGGAGCCGCCACGGTGGTGCCAGGACTGGTGGATGCTCACGCGCATCTGCACGGCCTGGGTCGCAGTCTGACGACGGTGCGACTGGAGAAGTCGCCGTCCGTGGAGGAGGCGGTGCGTCGGTTGTCACAAGCGCCCGAGTCCAGCTTCCAGGGCGACTGGCTTCTGGGAAGAGGCTGGGACCAGAACGAGTGGCCCGGTGGTGCCTTTCCGGGGAGGGCCGAGCTGGATGCCCATTTCCCCACGACGCCCGTGTTCCTCACGCGAGTGGACCACCACGCGGCCTGGGTGAACGGCGAGGCGCTGCGCAGGGCAGGCATCTCCCGCGACACGCAGGACCCCGAGGGTGGCCGCATCCTGAAGGATGCGAGGGGCGAGCCCACGGGCGTGCTGGTGGACAACGCCATGGACGTGGTGGCCGCGGCGATGCCGCCGCCCACGAAGGCGCAGCTCGAGACGCGGCTCCGCGCGGCGCTGGAGCGCTGTGCACAAGTAGGACTGACGGGAGTCCACGACGCCGGCATGGACCTGGATGCCTTCCGCCTGCTTCAACAGTGGGACGCGGAGGGCACGCTCCAGCTGCGCATCTACGCGATGGCCGCGGGCCAGGGGGACGAGCGGCACACCTATCTGGAGCAGGGCCCCTGGCAGGGGCGGATGCTGAAGATGCGGGCGGTGAAGTTCCTGGCGGATGGTGCGCTGGGCAGCCGGGGCGCGGCGCTTCACGAGGACTACTGTGACGAGCCCGGGCAGCGCGGCCTGTTGTTGATGTCGCCCGAGGAACTCGAGTCGCGGGCGCGTGCCTTCATGGCGAAGGGTTTCCAGGTCTGCATCCACGCCATTGGAGACCGTGCCAATACCTTGGTGGTGGATGTGCTCACGCGCGTGTCGGAGGAGACAGGCACGAAGGCGTTGAGGCACCGCGTGGAGCACGCGCAGATTCTTCGGCGCGAGGACATCACCCGCCTGGGCGCGGCGGGCCTGGTGGCGAGCGTGCAGCCCACCCATGCCACCAGCGACATGCCGTGGGCGGAAGCGAGGCTGGGCCGCGAGCGGCTCCGGGGTTCCTATGCGTGGCGCAGCCTGAAGGAAGCGGGGGCGAACCTCGCGCTGGGCAGCGACTTTCCCATCGAGAACCCGGACGTCCTGGCGGGGCTGTACGCGGCCCGCACGCGACAGGACGCCACGGGAAGACCGGAGGGCGGCTGGCTGCCGGAGGAGGCGCTGTCGGGGTACGAGGCGCTGGAGGGCTTCACGCGGGGGCCGGCGTGGGCCTCCTTCGAGGAGGCCAGGCGCGGCGGGCTGGCGCCAGGACAGGACGCGGACTTCGTGGCGCTGTCGGTGGACCCCGTGGAGGGGCCCGCGAAGGCGCTGGTGGATGCGCAGGTGCTGGCGACGGTGGTGGCGGGCGTGGAGGTGTACCGCGCCTCGCCTTGAGCGCCGGAGGGCTCACACGCTGAAGATTTGAGAGCGCGCCGCCTCGGCGATGGCGACGACGGCGGGGTGGCGCAGGCGGCGCTCGACGGTGATGGCGTAGAAGCAGGTCTCGATTTCGTCGGTGCGGCCGATGACGGAGCAGTTGTACTCGCGCTCCATCTGCGCCTCGATGACGGAGGGCATGGCGAAGACGCCGTGGCCGCTCTGTCCAAAGGCCTGGAGCAGCGCGCTGTCATCGAAGTCACCGGCGATGAGGGGGCGCAGTCCCTGGCGCTCGAACCAGAGGTCCAGCGAGCGGCGCACGGAGGACTCGTCCGAGGGCAGCAGCATGGGCGCGCCGTCGAGGGAGCGGGGGAAGTCCTTCTTGAGATGCCGCAGACTGTCTGCGGCGAAGAAGGACACGCCACACTTGCCGAGCAGGTGGTTGAAGGAGCGGACGCTGACGGGCTCGGAGCTGGGCGCGTCGGCGAGCACCACGTCCAGTTCGTGCAGGGCGAGCGAGGCGAGCAGCTGGGGCAGGGGTCCTTCGCGACAGATGATGCGCAGCGACGGGCCTGCTTCGAGCGCGGGCTTGAGGAGCTGCTCGGCCACGAGCTTGGGAATGACGTCGAGGATGCCCACGTTGAGGCGGAGTTGTTGGCCGGGGGGCAGGCCAGCGACCACGTTCTTCAGCTCGTTGCCCAGGCGGAAGATTTCATCGGCGTAGCGCATGACGGTGCGCCCCACGTCCGTGAGGACCAGCTTGCGGCCCTGTCGCTCGAAGAGCTTGTGGCCCAGCGACTCCTCCAGCAGCTTGAGCTGGCTGCTGATGGTGGGTTGAGCGAGGTGCAGTTCTTCGCCCGCCTTGGCGATGCTGCCCGCCCGCGCAACCGTCCAGAAATACAGGAGATGGTGGTAGTTGAGCCAACTCATACCCATAGAGATAACCTATGGGTTGCGTTCAAACTACCTAATTTTCTTAAGAATGGTCCTGGCTTATCTCTACGTGCATTCGGGGGCGAGTTCATCGCCCCGAAGAGACCGGAGGAGGTCCATGGAAGCCATCAACGTGAGCGTGTCCTGTGAGTCGCCTGAGCTTGTCGTGGTCGACGAGGCGGTGGAGGCGCGGGTGCGAGAGCACCTGGTGCTGGTGGAGCGGCTGGCGTGGAAGTACCGCTGGACCGGGTTGCCGCTGGACGAGCTGGTGGCGGAGGGCAACGTGGGGTTGATGGAGGCGGCGGGTCGGTTCGAGGAGCGGGGGATTCCGTTCGGGGCGTACGCGAGCCAGTGGATTCGGGCGCGCATCCGGGCGTACGTGGGCCGCAACTGGAGCATGGCGGGCGGGCGGGCGC
>NZ_JABUMQ010000441.1:0-7613 GCF_013336645.1 Myxococcus sp. CA039A
GGCAAGGGGCCGCCGGAGCTGTCCGGTGGGTGTTGGTTGGCGATGACGGGGACCGCGGAGCGTCGCGGCGGGCTGGGGTGGGGACTCGACGCATGGGGATGCTGTCCACGTTGACCGCGCTGTTGTTCGTGCTCGTGGCGCGCGTGGCGCTGGCGGCGGATGGGGTGGAGGTGCGCCGGAGGGCGGCACAGGACCCCGAGCGGCTGGCGCCTTTTGGTTTGATGCTGGATGCGGGCGTGACGGAGGGCGCGGGCCTGTCCATCTCGTTCCGTCCCACGCACGCGGTGCGGCTGCACCTGGGGGCCACGCACAATGGCGTCCGTGCTGGCGCGCGCGCGGGGCTCACGCTGCTTCCCATGCGCGGCAGGCTTTCGCCGGCCTTCACGCTGGACGTCGGTCATGCGCAGCCCGCGGACGTGCAGGGTCTGGAGCGCAGGCTCGCGGACCTGTCCCTGCCGCCCCTGCCATCGATGGAGCGCGTGGGCTACAGCTACGCCAGCGCGCTCGTGGGGCTGGAGCTGAACATGCCCGGGCGCATCACCTTCTTCCTGCGCGGCGGCGTCAGCTTCATGGAGCTGTACGGCCCCAGCATGAAGGACCTGGACGAGTCGCTTCGCGGCTCGGTGGGGCCTGGGGAAGAGCGCTCGTGGATGCTGCGCACCGTGCGGCCCACGGCGAAGCTGGGCTTCCTGTTGTCCTTCGGCTGAACCGCGCTTCGGTTCTCGGGGGCTTGCTTCACTGCCGATGGCAGTGGGGGCAGGCATTGAAGCCCCTGGCATCTCCATACTGCAGGGCCATGAGGCCCTCTTCACTCTGGAAGGTGTAGCGGACCAGGCTCATCTTCGGGCAGTTACCAACGTGGTAGACGAGCGCCTTGGGAACCTTGCCCGGAGGCCGCACGGTGCGCTGCTTGGTGCGCGTCAGATGCACCCTCATCATCTCCACGGTGGTGTAGGGCTGCCCGCCATCCATGAGCGGAAACGAGGGCTGAGTGTTTGTCTGCGCCCGCGGCGCCGGGTGCTCCACCCTCCTCTTCTTCTCCACCGGATTCGTCGTGTGTTGCTTGGAAGGTTGCTGCCCGAAGATGTTGGGTGGGCCGTTCATCTCCTCCAGGGACCGCTTCAACTTCGAGGGCTTCGTCAAACCCGACGCGGGGGGGGCGACCTCTTCATCGTCCCCGGCGATGTCGAGGATGAGGGTCGAGGCCCGCTGCCGAGGTGGGTCCTTCCTTGGAGGCGGGAAGCCCGCCTCATCGTCACTGGTGATGTCGAGGAAGAGGCTCGCGGCTCGAGGCTGAGGAGTGTTGCCCTTCCGAAGCGGGAAGGCCTCCTCATCATCCGCGGTGACGTCGAGGAAGATGGCCGAGGCCTTTTTCTTCTCCTCTTGCTCCGGCCGGGAGCTGAAGCGCGGAATGCCCTGGCTCGGCGCAGGCTGGGGGAAGACCGAGAGGAAGGAGAAGGGCCCGTTGTTGAGGTCGCTCGGTGAAGGGATGATGCTCGGCTGAGGTGGGGGCGACGGGAACTCGAACGGGAGCATTTCAGCGTCGTCCTCACGCAGGTTGGTCGCGTGTAGGAATGCGGGCGCGGTGAAGTGTTGGAGTTTGCCTTCGTCCCAGTTCGACGTGCTTCGGGTCGAAGTCACCGTGCGCTGGGGCTGAGGCTCACGAAGGCCCATATGGGTCAGCCATTGAGACAGATACCGGGACAACTGACTCAGGTTCTGGCGGACTTCGAAGAGATCGGTGTCGTCGAACTCCCGGTCGAGGTACTTGCGCAGCTTGAGCTTCAATGCCTCCCAGGCCTGCTCGATGAGAACGGGGCCCGGGTAGTACCCTTCCTCGTCGAAGACAATCTTCTCCGGGCCTTTTCTTCCCAAAAGATAGACGAGCCGTGAGTGGACCTCCTGCTCGCCGGCCTTGCGGAAGCTCTTCTCCAACTCGTCGGGCATGTAGCGCGATGAAGTCGGGGCGAGTGATTTGGGCAGTCGAACGGCCTTGGGTTTCCCACCCGAATACTTCTCTGTCGAGTTCAGATAGAGCTGGGCGTTCTTCTCGTCGAGCACCGTCCGCCCCCCCGAGTAATGGGTGTCGTGTTCGCCATAGACGACCTGGAGTTCATGTCCCTGCTCAATCAACCCCGCGATGAGCCCCGCACACATGTGGCAGGGCTGGAGCGTGGTGTAGAGGATCGCGAACCCGTCCGGGAGTTGCTGGTGTCGCCCGAGGTAGGCGTGCAACAGATTGACCTCGGCATGAAAGCAGGCGTTGTCGTAGGCGGTGTTGACGGACCACGAGAGAATCTTTCCCGTGCCATCCACCAGGACCGCGCCCACGCTCTGGCCCTTGCCCTCTTGCGCGAAGACGACCAGTCCCTGGAGGAGTTCCCCGCGGTGATGGAGGAGGCTGAACGCCAGCATCATGTAGAAGCGATGTGCGCGGATCGCGGTCGCATCCCATGCGCCCGGCTTTCGAAGGTTGAGCGAGGGGCCCACGATGCTGTCTGGAGCCGGAGCTCTGAAGCGCCCCAGGGGCTGGTAGTTCGTGATGCCTGCCCTCTCCATCGTGGACAGTTTGCGCGGCTCGGCCTTCAGGAAGTTGATGAGGGTCCAGTCGCTCCCCGCCATGGGGAATGCAATGAGCAGATAACGCGTCACATCTCCCTCGAGGAGTTTGACTTCCTCCGCCGCGCGCTTGAGGAACTTCAAGGTCCCCATCTCCCACCGCGTCTGCCTGTAACCTGACGGCACGTGGATGCGGGTGAGTCCGCCTCGAAAGGCCATCTGCAGGGCGACGATGGGAGGGACGGGCAGGTTGCCCTCGATTCCAGTCGAGTAGCAGACCAGGGCGTCATACCTCTTGAGCTTGTATGTCAAAGGGCCGTCGATGACGCAAAACGCGAAGCGAGCCATTCCGGTCAGCTCCGCGATGCGGTGGGCGAGTGCTTGATGGCTCATGGAGCTTTGCGAGCAGCAAAGCCCATACCAGGGCCCCGACGGGTCAGCGGATGAGCGGCGGGCGTGGGCGACTGTTGGAGCGGGGGCCACGTGTCCCGTCAGGACGCATCTGCGTCCTGACGGGACGTCGCGGGCGGCGCGAGGGCGGCACGCGCTCAGCGGAACGTCGCGAAGTACTCCAGCACCTGGTCTTCGGCCCAGAAGCGGGGGCGGTGCGCGCGGCCGGCGACGAAGCCCACGTGTCCGCCGTGCTCGGTCAACACCACGCTCAAGCGCGGATTGTCCTTCGCGTTGGGCGGGATGACGGGGGCCTCCAGCATCGGGTCATCCGCGGCGCTGATGAGCAGCGTGGGCTTGCGGATGGCGTGCAGCTTCGGGCCCGCGGAGGACTCGGCGTAGTAGTGCTCGGCGCTGTCAAAGCCGTGCAGCGGCGCGGTGACGGCATGGTCGAACGCCCGCACCGTGCGCGCCGCTTCCATGGCGCGGCCGTCGAAGGCCTTGGGGAAGCGCTTGAGCTTCGCGCGCGCCTTGCCCTTCAACGTCCGCAAGAAGCGCTCCCGGTACACCAGGTGGATGGGCCCGGGGCCATCCAGCTTCTTGCAGCAGGCGTCCAAATCATACGGCGCGCTGACGGAAGCCGCGGCCTTCACGGGTGCGTCCTCGCCCTGGTCCTCCAGGAGCCGGCACAGCACGTTGGCGCCCAGGGAGAAGCCCACGGCGAACAGCGGCCCGGTGGCGCGCTCGCCCAAGTCGCGCAAGAGGCCGAGCGCGTCGTCGATGTGGCCCGAGTGGTACGTGCGCGCGAGCCGATTGGGCTCACCGCTGCACGAGCGGAAGTTGAGCGCGGTGGCGCCCCAGCCTCGCTCCGCGGCGCCCCGGAGGATGGCGGTGATGTAGCCGGCCCGGGACGAGCTCTCCAGGCCGTGCAGCGCCACCACGTGCGGCGCGCCGGCGGGGCCGTCGAAGGTGTCCAGGTCGACGAAGTCCCCGTCGGGCAGTTCGCGCCGCTCCCGCCTCAGCGGAGGGACATGACGGGGACGCACGAGGTTCGCGTAGATGGTCTGCGCATGCTCGTTCGTCAGGCCCGGTGCGGCGACGAAGGGCTCGGTCGGCTGGAAGTTCACGACTCCGGGATAGCCCCCTGAGGGGGACGGGGACAAGGGTCCGTGTCGGCCCGTCAGCGGGGTCGTTCTCCACCGGGCGCTTGGGTGGGTGACTCGGGCCCCGCTGGCGGCGACTGGAGTCGGGCCCGCTTCATGGACGCACAGCCCCGCGCCTTCACGGCCTTCGCCTCGTCCGTGAGGTCGAAGAGGGCCAGGTACTTGCCCACGCGCTCCTCCAGCGTGGGGGCCTCGATGAGCTGGCAGACCTCATCTGCCTGGTAGTCGCGGCAGATGCTCGGCCGGTTCTCGTACATGGAGCAGAGGTTGTCCTGGGTGAGGTGCGGACAGCGCAGCCCCAGCGGCTTGTCGAGCGCGGCGATGTCCGGAGCCACGCAGCAGGCGCCACAACGGGTGCATTCCATGAGGGAGGTCCTTCCGTGACTCAGCGTGGGACGACCTGCTTCAAATCCCCCGAGTTCGTCACCGTGACGACGACACCCTGGCCCTTCTTCCACCTCAGGAAATCCCGCTCCGTCTTCGGCATGAGCACGGTCTCCTTCACGCCGTCATCCTCGTAGCGGATGTGCACGGTGTACTCCTCCGAGCGGTGCTGCCGGTCCGTGGCGCCTGGCTGGAGCGTGGGCCACGCGGGGTTGCCGTCCTGCCCCGTCGCCTCGCGGCGGTCCACGGGCTTCCACTCATACGTGTCATACGCGCACTGGCGCGCGTAGACGGGCTCGTTGCGGTAGCGCGTCTCGTTCTGACAGTCCTCGTAGCGCTCGTTGCAGTACTTCGTGATGTCCTCGCAGACCTCTTCGACGAAGCCGTTGCCCTTGTCCCGCCGGCGGCACTTCTCCTCGGTACCACACGCCACCCGGCGCGTCTTGGAGCGGCACACCCGCTCTGTTCCGTCCGCCACCTTTCGAGTGCCTCGCTGGCGCTCCACGCAGTCCCGCACGTTGTCCACGCCCGCCACCTCACCCGCGCCGTTGACGGGCATCCGCGCGCTGCTCCGCCGCAGCTCATCCGCCCAGCCTGTTTTCTGCACGGCGGTGAAGCGCTCCTGCGTCACGGCGACCTTCCACGACGTGCCGGTGATTTCCCCGGGGAAGTCGTGCGGGGTCCGGGCCCACATGGCGTACAGGCCCGAGCTGAAGCAGCACGAGAACAGCACGCCCAGCCACAGCCACTTCTTCGTGAAGCGCGGCTTCGTCTCCGGCGGTGGCGCGGCGGGAGGCTTCCTCTCGGGCGTGTCGAACGCCTGGAGAGGCGCGGCCTTCGCGTCCGCCGAGCGCTCCGCGCCGCAGTGCTTGCACCGGGGCTGGTCCCCTCGATTCGCGGCGCCACAGAAGGCGCAGAACCAGTCCTCGCCCGCGCCCGCCAGCTCCAGCGCCTTGTCGTCCGTCACCCCTTCGCGCAGGGACTTGCCGCTCTGTGCGTCAACGTCGCCGAAGTCGAAGACCGACTCGTCGCCCGACAGCTCGCGGGGGTTGTTGCAGGTCGGGCAGCGCTTGTGCCGGGCCAGGATGTCCTTGGCGTCGCACGACGTGCAGTTCCAGGTGCCCTCGATGATGCGCGTGCGCTTGGCCATGCGCGCATCCTATCCGGGCGTCACACCCAGAGCGCGCGGGAGAACGCCACGCGCTCGGCGGGTGGCAGGCCAGGACGCAGGGGCCGCATCATGGGGAGCGAGCCATCTCGCGCCACGCGGAGGGCGCCGGGCACCCGCGCCACCCAGGGCAGGGTGGCGGGCTCCTCCCAGATGACCACGCGAGCCAGTCCCGCCCGGTGGGCCACGCCTCGCGCGGCTTCCAGCAGGGCGACGGCGTCCTTCACCGACTCCGCGTCGAGCAGCAGCACCACCAGCTCGCCATACCGGGCCATCATCGCCCACAGCGCGGAGGAGTTGCCCACCGTCGCGCCGCACGCCTCCGGGCGGGGCCGGTGCAGGAGCTCCGAGTAGATGCGCTCCCGCTCCAGATGCCAGTCCATCTGCGCGGCGCTCGGCCAGAGGAGGAAGGGCACGTCCGGACGCTGAGTCCTCGCCACGACTCCGGGCACGTCGCCGTCACACAGGAGCGCGTCCACCGCGTGCGTGGACAGGCCGCCGACTGCGGACAGCTGCCAGTCCCACGCGGGTGCCTCGAGATAGCCGGAGCGGCGGTAGAGCGCGGGGCCCACGTCGGAGAAGAGGAGGGCGGCGTGGTGGTTGGGAGACTCGTGCTCCAGTCGGGCGGCGACCTCGTCCATCAACCGCGTCGCATGCCCGTGGCCCCGCAGCGCGGACTCGGTGAAGACGCTGGCGATGGCCTGGCTGACGCCGCGCGTGGCCACGCCGTCGAGGCCTCGCAGGTAGCTGTCCGTGTGGAACGTCTCGCACGAGGCCAGCACCTGGCCCGCGTCGTCGAGCCACAGCCAGGTGCGCATCCCCTCCCGACACCAGGGGTGGGCGCGCAGCCGCAGTTCTCGCTGGTGGAACTGCTCCACGGAGAGCGGCGAGCCCCAGGCGGCGTGGGTGACGCGGTCCCGTTCGGCTTTCTGCGCATCGGTGGCGAGGGCCAGGTGCATGTCACGCCAACGTAGCGCCACCCAGGCGTCCGGCGCATCCACCCGGAAGGCTTACAGGTGCGTGGTGTATGGGAATCGGACGTGGAGCTGGAGGTACGCCTGGCCCACATGGAAGATGCCGTCGCGCACCCGGTCCGGCAGGCCCAGGCTCCCCAGCGCCTGGGGAACGTAGAGCGCGGACTCCCAGCCCAGGCTGACGAGGAAGTTCTTGGAGAATCGCAGCTCCAGGTCCACGCCCAGCTCGGCGCCCGGCCGCAGGAAGTGCGTATTCGCCAGCGTGTCCGAGTACAGATACGCATACGTCAGCAGGAGGCCGCCTCCCACGGAGAACCGCACCGGCCCCGAGCTCAATGGCAGGCCCAGTCCCAGGGGTTTCCAGGTGACGCCATACATGCCGGTGTTCTTCAGCTTGGGGGAGATGATGAACGAGTCGGGGATGAAGATGGACGGGGAGATGCGGACCTCGTCCACGCTCTTCGCGTACTTGCGATAGCGCGTGGGAATGGCGCGCTGGTTCTTCTTCAGCCAGTCCTTGTCCAGCACCGCCTCCACGGAGAGCTTCACGCCGGTGTGGATGGGCTGGTCGTCGAAGACGGGCCCGAAGAACATGTACGCGGCGGGCCCCACGCCCACGTCCACGGGGACGGTGACGCGCTGGGCGGCGGCCAATGCGGGCAGAAGCAGCGTGCACAGCAGCGCGACTCGGGCGGTGCTCATGAAATGCGAATCTCCTGGGTGTAGCGGGCCCCCCCTGGAATTAAGCACAACCACGACAATCAACCATTGCCGCACGCTGCGTGTTTGAAGCAGGAAGGGAGCCGCGCCGGCCCCGGGGGCGGCAAAGGACGCATGGTGCTCTCCGGGACTCTGTCCGCCGGCACCGCGAAGACCTTGGAGAACCGATGCTTTCCGCAGCCCTCTTGATTGCCACGTCCCTGCAGGCCCAGACGCCCGCGCCGACTGCTCCCGCCCAGGAGCCCGCCCCGCAGG
>NZ_JABUMQ010000442.1:0-7558 GCF_013336645.1 Myxococcus sp. CA039A
GGGCTGTGGGCCAGCGACACTTCATCCAACAGGACACACGCCAGCCCGTCGGTGGGAAGCTTGTCCAGGAATGCGCGGGTGGAGATGAGGACCTCGGGCCGCGCGTCCTCCATCATCGAAGCGAGACGCTCGCGCGGATACTTTGTGTCGAGGGGGACGTAGGCGGCGCCAGCCTTGAGGATGGCGACGAGGGCGATGATGAGTTCGGCGGAGCGGTCGACGGCGATGGCGACGCGGGAGTCGGTGCGGACGCCGAGAGCGCGCAGGTGCCAGGCGAGCTGGTTGGAGCGCTCGTCGAGCTGACGGTAGGTGAGGGAGGTGTCACCGACGAGGAGCGCGACGGAGTCGGGTGCGCGCGCGACGACATCGGCGAAGACGGCGGGCAGGGTGGAGTCCGGCGAGACGAGCGCGGGAGCCGAGGCCCAGTTGGTGAGGACGTCTCGCCGCTCCTCGACGGTCAGCATGGAGTGGGTAGCGAGCGGAGCGTCGGGCCGGGCGACGACCGCTTCGACGAGCAGCTCGAAGTGCCGCGTCATGCGCTCGATGGAGGCTCGCTCGAACAGGTCCGTGTTGTAGGTCAGCGCGCCGAAGAGGCCGTCCGGCCCGTCCACGAAGTGCAGCTCGAGTTCGAACTTGATGACGGTGGCTTCAACCTCCACCGGACTGAGCGACAGCTCCTGCTTCTGGAGGGCCGACGCGGGTGTGTTCTGGAGCGCGAAGAGGACCTGGAACAGCGGGCTGCGGCTCAGGTCTCGACGAATCTGAAACTCCTCGACCAGGCGCTCGAAGGGGACGTCCTGGTGCGCGTAGGCCCCCAGGGCGGTCTCCTTCACCTGCCGCAAGAGCTGGAGGAACGTCGCGTTCGTGTCGATGCGCGCGCGGAAGACGAGCGTGTTGACGAAGAAGCCGATGAGCCCTTCGAGCTCCGCGCGCTGGCGACCCGCGATGGGTGAGCCGACGGCGATGTCGTCCTGCCCGGTGTGACGGGACAGGAGCAACTGCCATGCGGCGAGCAGCGCCATGAACGGCGTGATGCCTTCACGCTGGCACAGCGTCTTGAGCCGCTTGGAGACCTCTGGCCGCAAGGTGACGAGCACCTGGGCACCGGTGAAGGTCTGCACGGGAGGACGCGGCTTGTCGAGCGGCAGGTCCAGCGTGGCCACACCCATCAGGCGTCCGCGCCACCATGCGAGCTGCTGCTCCAGCACTTCGCCCTGGAGCCAGTCGCGCTGCCAGACGGCGTAGTCGGCGTACTGGAGGGACAGGGGCGGAAGCGGCGACGGTGCCCCCATCGCGAAGGCCCCGTAGAGGGTGGCGACCTCCTGGGTGAGCACGCCCATGGACCAACCGTCGGAGACGATGTGGTGCATGTTGAGCGCGAGGAAGTGCTCGGTGGGGGACGTCTCCAGCAGCAGGGCGCGGACGAGCGGGCCGGTGGAGAGGTTGAACGGACGCAGGTACTCCTCGCGCAGCAGTCGCTCCACCTCCTGGCGGACGGCGTCCGGCGTCTGTCCCTGGACCTTCACCACGGTCACCGGCAGCTCCGCGTGCGGGGCGACGATCTGGAAGGGCTCGTCGTTCTGCTGGAGGAACGTGGTGCGCAGGGCCTCGTGGCGCCTCACCAACTCGGCGAAGGCCCGCTGGAGCGCGGACAGATGAAGCGCTCCGTCCAGTCGGACGAAGGAGGGCATGTTGTACGTCGCGCCGCCGGGCTGGAGCTGGTCGAGGAACCAGAGGCGTTGCTGCGCGAAGGACAGCGGCAGCGGTCCTGTGCGGGGCACTGGAACCAACGCGGGCGGCTGCCGGTTCCGCGACGTCATCAACGTGGTGTCGATGCTCGCCGCGAGGGCGACCACCGTGGGTGCGCCGAAGACGGTGCGCAGCGGCAGTTCCACGCCGAACGCGGACCGCACACGCGACACGACCTGGGTGGCAAGCAGCGAGTGCCCGCCGAGCGCGAAGAAGTTGTCGGTGACGCTCACTCGCGGCACGTGCAGGACGTCGGCGAAGAGCGCGGCGAGCTTCTCCTCCAATGGAGTGCGGGGCGCGGCGAAGGCGGCACCTCCGCGCAGACTCTCCGCATCGGGCGCGGGCAGGCGCTTGCGCGCGAGCTTGCCGCTGGGCGTGAGGGGCAACGCGGGCAGCGCCACGAACGCGGACGGCAACATGTACTCGGGCAGGCGCTGGAGTACGAACGCGCGCAGGGCCTCGGTGTCGAGCGTGGCGTCGGGCGAGACGACGACGTAGCCGACCAGTCGCCTGTCGCCCGGCACATCCTCGCGAACGATGACCGCGGCATCACTCAGCCCCGGCGCGGAGCGGAGCACGGACTCGACTTCACCCAGCTCGACGCGGAAGCCGCGCAGCTTGACCTGGGAGTCGAGCCGCCCCAGGAAGTCGAGCGTGCCGTCCGCGCGCCACCGCGCCGCGTCTCCGGTGCGATGGAGCCGCGCGCCCGGCACCGTCGAGAAGGGGTCGGGGACGAACGCCTTCGCGGTGCCTTCTGGCTGTGACAGGTAGCCGTGTGCCAGGTGGGTGCCACCGATGTACAGCTCTCCCGAGACGCCGATGGGCACCGGATGGCCGAGCGCATCCAGGACATACAGCCGCGTGTGGCCGACCGGACCGCCGATGGACGGAAGCCGGGGCCAGGACGTGGGAGTGCCCTGGAGTCGGAAGGCGGAGACGACGTGCGCCTCGGAAGGACCGTACTGGTTCTCCAGGACGCTGCCCGGCAGCTTCGCGAAGAACGCGGCGACGGTGTCGCTCACCTGGAGCTGCTCACCCGCCGTCACCACTTCCCGCAGCGCGGAGGGCAGGGTGGCGCCATGCGAGACAGCGTCGGCGATGGCCTGAAGGGCGACGAAGGGCAGGAAGAGCCGCTCGACGCGCTGCTGCTGCATGAAGTCGAGCAGCGCGGGGATGTCCTGGCGCAGTCCTCCGGTGGGAAGAACGAGGGTGCCGCCGGCCCACCAGGTGCAGAACATCTCCTGGACGGAGACGTCGAAGTTGAGCGACGCGAACTGCAACGTGGTGGCGCGCGGCTGCGGAGCGCGATGGAGCTGCCACGTGAAGAGCGCGCTCAGCGCGCGGTGGGGCATGACGATGCCCTTGGGCACCCCCGTGCTCCCGGACGTGTAGATGATGTAGGCGGGGCTCTCCGCCGAGACGTCGAGACCTGGCGCGCGTCGGGACTGGCCGGCGACAATGGCCGCGTCGACATCCAACAGGAGGGCGCGAGCGCCGCCATCGGCGGGCAGCGACGCCGCGAGCCGGGAGTGGGTGAGGACCACGGGCGCCCGCGTGTCCGCGAGCATGAAGGCGAGGCGCTCGGCGGGATAGCTGGAGTCGAGCGCGACATAGCTGGCCCCCACCTTGAGCGTGGCCAGGACGGCCACGGCCATGTCGAGCGACTTGTCCAGGCAGATGCCGACGATGCTCCCCGGCGTCACGCCTCGCGCGAGCAGGTGGTGCGCGAGCTGATTGGCCCGCGCGTCCAGCGCCGCGTAGGTGAGGGAGTCGGTGCCGTCGGTGACGGCGATGGCGTCGGGCGTGCGAAGCGCCTGGGCCTCCACGGGTGCGTGGAGCGTGGTGGGCGCGAAGGGCTCCCGCGACGTGTCGTTCCACGAGACGAGGACCTGGCGACGCTCGGGCTCCTCCATCATCGGCAGGCGCCAGACGGGCTGGCTCGGGTCCTCGACGGCGGCTCGCAGCAGGCGCACGAACTGGTCCGCCATGCGCTGGACCGTCGCCGTGTCGAAGAGGTCGGTGTTGTATTCGAACACCGCGTTGAACACGTTGCCGTCGTCGGACGCCAGCAGCGAGAGGTCGAACTTGGCGGTGCCGCTGATGGCATCCAGCGGACGGACCTTGAGCGGCGAGTCGGGGTCTTCCTGTCCCTGCGTCTTCGGCGTGTTGTGCAGGGCGAGCATCACCTGGAACAGGGGCGTGCGGCTCTGGTCCCTCTCGGGACGCAGCTCGTCCACCAGCTTCTCGAACGGGACGTCCTGGTGCGCATAGGCACCGAGCGTCGTCTCGCGCACCTGGGCCAGCAGCTCGCGGAACGTCATGCCCGGGGTGAAGCGGGCGCGCAGCGCGAGCGTGTTGGCGAAGAAGCCGATGAGGCCTTCCAGGTCCGCCCGCATCCGGTTGGCGATGGGCGAGCCGACGATGATGTCGTCCTGCCCGGAGTAGCGCGCGAGCAGCGTCTGATAGGTGGCCAGCAGCACCATGAAGGGCGTGACACCCTCCTGGTGGCACAGCGCGTGGACGGCGGGCGCGAGCGCGGCGGGAAGGTCGACGCGCAGCATGTCCCCGCGCAGCGACTGGATGGGAGGCCGCGGCCTGTCGGTGGGCAGCTCCAGCGCGTGCGGCGCGTCGGCCAGTTGGGTGCGCCAGTAGGCGAGCTGTGACTCGAGCACGTCGCCCGTCAGCCAGCCGCGCTGCCAGACGGCGAAGTCCGCGTACTGCACGGGCAGCTCCGGCAGCGGCGAGGGCCGGCCGAGCGCGAACGCCAGATAGAGGGCGGGGACCTCTTGCGAGAGGACGCCAATGGACCAGCCGTCGGAGATGACGTGGTGATTGACGATGAGCAACACGTGCTCGTGCTCATCGAGCGTCAAGAGCCGCGCGCGCAAGAGCGGGCCGGTGGCCAGGTCGAAGGGCGTGCGCGCTTCCGCGTCCGCCAGTCGCTGCGCCTCCGCGTCGCGCGCCTCCGGGGGAAGGGCGCGCAGGTCGTCGACGGAGATGGTGAACGGCGCGGGCGGTGAGACGGCCTGGACGGGGCCGTCCTGCAGCGAGCGGAAGCGGGTGCGCAGCGTCTGGTGACGCCGCGCCAGCTCCGTGAAGGCGCGCTCTAGCAGCGAGTGCTCCAGCGGGCCCGTGAAGCGCAGGCCGTAGAACATGTTGTAGGCGGGACTGCCGGGCTGGAGCTGATCCAGGAACCAGAGCCGCTGCTGCGCGTACGACAGCGGCGCGCCGTCGCCGTGACCCGTGGGGATGGGCCCGGTGAGGGACTGGCCGGACTCGAAGAGCCGCGCCGCCAGCGCCTTCACGTGGGGCTCGCGCAAGAGCGAGTGTCCGTCTCCAGGCGTGTCGTCGACCTGGGCGCCCTCCTCCGCGAGCACCGCCCAGCCCTTGTCCTTCTCCACGTCCGCGGCGTCCACGACTTCGGCGGAGCGAACGATGCGCGCGGAAGCGGCAAAGGCCTCGGGGACGTAGCGACGCGCGGCGCGCACGTGGGCGGAGAAGAGCTTGAAGCGCGCGCGCAGGAACTCGAGCGTCGTGGCCGCGGGCAGCAGCCCCTGGCGCGTGCCCTCCGCGTGCAGATGCACCAGCAGGGGCTCGGGGTCCTTGCCCGTGGTGAGCGCGGCGGGAAGCTCGAGCGGGGGCAGGCCCGCCTGGAGCGCCAGCTCTCGCGCGAAGAGGGCGGCGTGCGCGGCGAGCGCCTGGGCGGAGATGCTCCTGTCGGGTGACGCGGGCGGCGGCTCGATGAGCGTGAGCCGCGCGACGTGGCCGTCACGCTGGAGGAGGCGCGCCATCTCCCACGCGATGACCGCGCCGAGCGCCCAGCCCGCGAGGTGATACGGCCCTTCGGACCGCTCCGCGCGCAGGGCCTCCACGTAGAAGACGGCCATCGCCTCCAGCGACTCCAGCGGCGCGCGCCCGTCGTCCAGGCCTCGCGCCTGGATGCCGACCACGGGCTGGGACGCCGGAGCGTGGCGGACCAGCTCCGCGTAGCAGTCCAGGCGGCCGTCCATCGGATGCACGAGGAAGAGCGGGCTCGCCGCGTCGTTCCCCGCGCGCAGGGGCACCAGGGGAGAGGCGGAGGGGCTCGCTTCGGATGGGATGACGGGCCCGACGGACGTCGGGGAGTCGTTGCGCGTGCTCACGGAGTACTCCAGTCAATTCATTGCGCGGGGCCGGGACGCTGCGTGCTCAGGACGGGGTGTTTCCCGTCGCCGAGAGCGGACTCTCGGGCACGGCGCCAGCCGGGGGCTGCTCGGAAGGAAGAGAAGTGGCGAGCGGGTGGGAAGGAATCATGTCCGGAAGCTCTTCCTGGACGCGCCGCGCGCGAGGAGACAACAGGAGGAGTCCGACGGCGCCCAGCACCGCGAACCCCAGGACGACGAACAAGAACGCGATGCCACGCCCGGTGCCGGTGCCCAGCACGCGCCCCACGCTGCCGGCGAACGCTCCGCCCGGCGCCATCCACGGCTCGAAGACGCGGTCCGCAAGGGGACCTGCGATCAACGTGGTGAGCAGCACCCCGGACTGTCCCACCGTCTTGCGCAGCGCGGACACCCTGCCCTGGATTTCCAACGGCACCTTGAGCTGCCAGATGACATGGGAGTTGGTCGTGGTGAGCGGCATGGAGAACAGGAACAGCGCCGCCGCCGTGGCGAGCAGCGGCACGCTGGGCGGCAGCGCGGCCAGCAGCAGCATGACCGAGGCGATGATGGGGAAGCCCGCGATGCCGAGGATGCGGCGCTTGGGGCCGCCCCACACGCTGGTGAGGATGCCGCCCGCCAGCAGGCCCATGCCGGAGATGGAGCCAATCAGTCCCAGGTGCTTCAGATCCGTGAAGGCCAGCACCAGCGGCGTGAAGAGCAGGAGCACCAGCGCGAGGCTCGAGTTGGTGAACGTGCTGAAGGCCAGGATGTACGACAGGCCCGGCCTGTCCCGGACGAAGCGCCACCCCTCCGCCAGCTCCGCGCGCATGGAGCGAGGCCCCGCGCGCCGCACCGAGGCCCCGGGCGCCGACGGGAAGCGCACCACCACCAACACGCCCGCGGCGAACAGGAAGCTGACCACGTCCATGAAGAGCACGCCGTGCAGGCCAATGCTCCCCACCAGCAGGCCCGCGAACAGGGGCGACGCAATCTGGCTGATCGCCCCGCCCAGTTCCGCCATGCCGCTGGCCCGCCCCAGGTGCTGCTTGGGGATGAGCAGCGGCGTCGTGGCCGTCCACGCCGGCCAGCGAAACGCATTGCAACAGCCCCCCAGCAGGACGATGGGGTACAGGTACCAGGCCTTGAACGCGAGCTGGCCCAGGTCATCCGCCACCAGCAGCAGCCAGATGAGCGCGGTGGTGAGGCCGGAGCCCACGTCGCTCCAGAGCATCGCCTTCCTGCGGTCCCACCGGTCCACCAGCACTCCGGCGAACGGCGACAACACCGCCAGGGGCAGCGTGGCGAAGAAGGAGATGAGCACGAAGCGCGTCGTGGAGCCGGTGAGCTGGTAGACGTGCGCGCCAAGCGCGAACGACGTCAACCCCGAGCCGAACAGGGAGACGAACTGCCCCAGCCATACGAGGCCGAAGGTGAGAAGCGGGCGCGACGGTGAAGCAGGCGACGGGGCAGTCATTTCGCGTGGCGATGCGAGCTGGGTTGGCTGGCGAGCTTCCCACTGGCCAGGGGCACGGCACAGGAACTGGGCACTCCCAGATCAGCTTCACAGCCCTGACGCATTCTTGCAAACAGACTACCCGGACAGTCGCGCTGATACCTGCTGAAACACGGACGGTGCGTGTGGCCGAAGGGAGGTGGCGGGGGAGGGG
>NZ_JABUMQ010000443.1:0-7523 GCF_013336645.1 Myxococcus sp. CA039A
CCGTGGGGGCGGGAGGGGAGCATTCGCTCGCCGTGCTCGCGGACCGGAGTGTCTGGGCTTGGGGCAGCAGCAGCCATGGGCAGCTGGGCACGGGGCTCTCCAGCTTCCGTGCCGCACCCGTGCTGGTCTGGTAGCGCGAGGATTCAACCCCACCCGTGACGACGTTGGCCTCGATGCCAGCGTCGGACACGGGTGGGGGTTCCCTCGGCGTATACGACTTCAGCCTGGAGTCGGTGACTCCCGACGCCGGCGGTTCAGCACGAGCAACAGCAACGTCAGCAGGACTCCGCCCGGCGCGCCGGACTGTCGACAGCCGCATCCGCTGTCCCCCTCCTCGATGGGCGCCTTGGCGGGCAGGACCTCCAACGTCAGAGGCGCCGCGTCGACTCCACCGAAGCGGGTGTCTCCGCTGTACGCCGCGCTCAAGGTGTACTGGCCCGGAGCAAGCGGCGCGAGCGTGTGTTTCGCCTCGCGGGAAGTCACCGTGACGACCTCCAGCACCTCCGTGCCCCGGAAGAACGTCACCGTCCCCGAGGGCTCTCCCTGTCCGCCCACGATGCTCGCGGTGACGGACACCGCCTCTCTCGCATACGCGGGGTTGGCCGAGGCCTGGAGCTGAACCGTGGCCTCCTGGAAGTCGGCGGAGCGAGCGACGGCCAAGGTGTAGCTCTGGCTCGACGAGCAGCGCCCGCCATCCGTCGCGGTCAGGGTGATGGGGAAGTTGCCGGGCTGCGTGGGCATTCCCGTGAGGACGCCGTCACGGAGCTGGAGTCCACGGGGCAGCGCCCCATCGAGCACGAACGTCGTCGTGCCCTCGCCACCCTCATGCACGAAGGGTGTCTGCGCATAGACCTGTCCCGTAGTCCCCGCAGCCAACACGGTGGGGCCCAGCGACATGGGCGGACAGGCCACCGCGAGCGTGAAGTCGCGTGACGCCGTGCACCCATTCCCATCGGTCGCCGTCACACTGAATGGATAGTCGCCGCCCTCCTCGGGAGTGCCCGAGAAGACGCCGCCCTCCAACCGGAAGCCCCGAGGCAGCGCACCCGACACCGTCGAGGTGACGCTCCCCATGGCCCCCAGCACGGCGAGCTCCACCGGAGCGAAGACTCCTCCCCGGGCAATCCCCGGCAGCGCCGCGTCCTCCAGCAAGACGGCTCCCGTGGGACACGTCGACGCGGAGCCTCCCGCCATCCGGTTGTTGCCGAAGGACAGGATGGTGCCCGTGCCGATGAGCCGCGTGGTGGCCAGCACATTGGCGTCCACGGCGGCGCGGGACAGCCTCAGCAGCGTCTGACTCCCACTCCCCACCGAGGCCGCATGCAGGCCCACGCCATTGTGCGTGAGCCGGGCCCGCTCCACGTTGAGCTGGACCTTGCCGCCATCGTCCGTCCGGGCCCAGATGCCGGCCTCGGCATTGTCGGACGCCGTCAGCTCATTCACCGTCGCCACACTGCCCGCGCCGAGCCAGAGCCCCTGGCGATTCCCTGAAAGGTTGCCGCGCGAGATGACTGCAGAGGCCACCCCGGACGGCGAACTCACCCGGACGCCAGCGCCCCCATTTCCCGAAACCACGACATCGGCGAGGACCAGCTGGCCACCCGCCTCGGGCGAGAAGCGGATGCCGTCCTGCTGGAAGCCATGAATCTGTACGCGCTCGACATGCAGCGCCCGCCCGCTGTTGAACGCGATACCCGTCGTTCCGCGCGTGCCCGCGCTCCCGGTCAGGGAGAGCCGACGCAGCACCACCACGTCCTGAGGGCCGGCGTTGATCGTGATTCCCGGGATGCTGGACGCGCTCACCTTGCCGGCCGGCCCGCCATCAATCGTGATGGCCTTGGTGATGACCAACGTGCCGAAGCTGCCGGCGTCAAGCACATCGATTTCCCCCCCCGCGGCCGTCTTGCTGATGGCGCCAGCGAATGTCTTGCACGGCGCGGTGCGGGAACACGGATTCACGTCGTCGCCCACGCCCGACACCCAGGTGCGCGTTGCCTGGGCCAGCGCGGGAGTGGACGCGCAGAGCGCGACCACGAGGATGCAGCGCAAGTGGACCCCCATCGCGCGGCTCAATTCTGAGGCAGCGTGGTGGAGGGGGAACCATCCGTGCCGTTGCCCGCGGCGACGCGATTGTTCCCGAACGAGACGACCGGGCCGTCCAGCCCCAGGCCCGTGTTGTGGCCCACCATCGTGTCGGAGATGCGCACCTGCGCCGGGGCCTCCGCCTTGATTCCGACGCCGTTCTGCGCCACCACGGCCCGCTCCAGCGTCACCTGCGCACCGCCCACCGCCAGGACGCCCTGGCCGGAGTGGCCCACCACCGTCGTGTCATTCACGGTGACGCGCGCGCCGTTCAGCACGTGGAGCCCGATGAGGCCGGACGCAATCTGGCTGTTTCCAATCACGGCTCCGCCGCTCGCCACCTGGATGCCACCCGAGGTTTCGCCGGCGGTCGTCGGCGCCCTGGCGACCGCACCGTTGACCGTCGTGTTGCGCACGACGAGCTGCACGGCGCCCGCGCCAGGCAGGATGTTGATGCCCGAGCCGGTGAATCCCTGAATCGTGCAGTTCTCCACCAGCACCTTGTCCGCCGCGAGGATGCGGATGGCGTCCAGTCCCGTGGTGCCGCCATTGATGGCGACATTTCTCAGGATGACGGTGGCGCCGGCCGCGTTCACGACCACGCCATGCGTCCCTGAATAGAGGATGCCTCCGGCGCTGGGCCCGCCGTCAATCGTGATGGACTTGGTGATGGTCAGCGTGCCGTAGCCACCCGGGTCCATGGCATCAACCTCTCCACCCGTGGCCGTCTTGCTGAGCGCCCCCATGAACGTCTTGCACGGCGCGGTGCGAGAGCAGGGGTTCACATCATCCCCCACGCCCGAGACCCACGTGCGGGTCGCCTGGGCCGAGGCGGAGGAACCCAGCAGCAGGCACAGCAGGGCGGGAAGCGCGAACAGACCGGTCGCGCGAGAACGAGCAGAGCCAGGAGAGGACATGGTGAGACACGATACCCCGCTCGTGCTCACTCCACGAACGACGCCCGCGCGTGACTCATCCCAGGACAGCCCGAGTCCATCGGCACTCAGATTCTTCAAGGTGTTTCAGCCTTTCCCATGAAAGCTGAACGCACCCAGGAAGGGGTGTTTCAGCCTTTCGCATGAAGGCTGAACGCACCTTGTCGAATTCCTTCGCACGGGACGCTCGCCAGGCTGAGCGCGGCGAGTGTCCCCGTGTGGCTCCAGCCGGGATTACTTCGTCTTGTTGTACTCGCGGCTGGCGATGACACCCTGCACTTCGGCCAGGGCGCGAGCGCCGGAGGCGGACTCGAGCGCCTTCTCGGCGATGGTCTGCACCTGGCGCTTGGCGTCCGCCAGCTCCGCCTGGAGCGACTGGATGGCCTGTGCCTGCTTGGTGTTCGTGTCCTTGAGCGAGGCAATCTCCATGCTGGCCACGCGCTGCGACGTCTCCGCGTCCTTCGTGGCGAGCGTGAGCTTCAGGTCCCACTCCGACTTCACGCGGTTGCCGACGATGGCCGCCGCCGTGTCCGCTTCCTTCTTCAGCACCGCCGGGAACTCGGAAACCTGCTTGCGCAGGTCCTCCAGCTCCTTCTCGCGCAGCTTCAGCGCGTCCTCACGCGTGGCCCAGTCCTTCTCCAGCTTCTCCTTGCGATCCCTCTCGGCCGCGGACTGCACGCGCAGCCCTTCCACGAACGCGTCCTGCTCCTTCTTGCGCAGGTTCTGGACGTCATACGCGTACTGCTCCTCCGCCCGCTGGCGCGCCATCTGCGCCGCCTCACGCTCGGTGGCCAGGTCCGTGGCCGCCTTGGCGCGCGTGTCCTCGATGTCCTTGTTCAGCCGCTCCATCTCCTCCTGCAGCTCCGCCTTGCGCTTGTCGTACTCCGCCACGAGCACGTCCACGGCGCTGGCCGCCACGTCCTTGCCGTGCAGCTCCGACAGCTCGTCCGTCTTGAGCTGGATGGCCTCATCCAACTGCTTCATCTCCTCCACCAGCGCGATGACCTGCTCGTTGATGCCCGAAAGCGTCTTGTTGATGGTGAGCCCCGCCTCGGTGACTTTCTTCACCGCGGACTCGGCCGACAGGGTGGAGACGTCCGCCAGCACGTTCTTGGCGTGGGTGTCCCGGGCCTCCTGCTCCTTGGCGGGGACGACGGGCTTGCTGCGCGCCTTGCGAGCCAGGTCCTCGAAGGCGGCCTTGGTGGACTCCGAGGACCGGTTGCGGGCGGCGGACTTGCGGGAAGCGGACTTGCGCGTAGCCATGTGACTCTCCAGGTAGGGCACGGCCAGGCGGGCCAGGGCGGCTCGCGAATGACGTGCGGGTTTCGTGGGATTCGTGGTCCCCTTTTTGGGCGACCATGGGAGAAGAGTACCTGTGGGGTCTGACATGGTTGGCCGGGTTCCAGGCGTCCGTCCGGGGCCCGGAAACAGGCGTTTGGGGGCCCGGAAAGCCACACCGGGCTTGTCCTTCGGGCCGGCGCGCGGCTAACTCGCCCCCCGAATCCGCTCAAGGGAGAGCGTCAATGCAGGTCGTCAGTGTGAAGCAGGTCCTCGCCGGCGCGGTGGAGGCAGGGACGAAGGTGGAGGTCCGTGGCTGGGTTCGCACCCGGCGCGACTCGAAGGCGGGCATCAGCTTCGTCAATGTCAGCGATGGCTCGGTGTTCGACCCCCTCCAGGTGGTCGCCCCCAATTCGCTGCCCAACTACGAGAAGGAGATCCTCCACCTCACCGCGGGCTGCTCCGTCGTGTGCCGCGGCACGCTGGTGAAGTCCCAGGGCAAGGGCCAGGCCTTCGAGGTCCAGGCCGACGAGGTCCAGGTGCTGGGCTTCGTGGACGACCCGGACACGTACCCCATTCAGCCCAAGCAGCACACGCTGGAGTTCCTGCGCGACGTGGCCCACCTGCGCGTGCGCACCAACACGTTCAGCGCCATTACCCGCGTGCGTCACCGCGCGGCCCAGGCCGTCCACCGCTTCTTCGACCAGGAGGGGTTCTTCTGGGTCAACACACCCATCATCACCGCGAGCGACGCGGAGGGCGCCGGGCAGATGTTCCGCGTGTCCACGCTGGACACCGTCAATCCGCCCCGCACGCCGGAAGGCAAGATTGACTGGCACAAGGACTTCTTCGGCAAGGAGGCGTACCTCACCGTCTCCGGCCAGCTCAACGTGGAGGCCTACGCCATGGCCATGTCGAAGGTGTACACCTTCGGCCCCACGTTCCGCGCGGAGAACTCCAACACCACGCGCCACCTGGCCGAGTTCTGGATGATCGAACCGGAGATCGCCTTCGCGGACCTGAACGCGGACGCGGACCTGGCCGAGCGCTTCCTCAAGTTCGTCTTCAAGGCGGTGCTGGAGGACTGTGGCCCCGACTTCAAGTTCTTCGAGGAGCGCGTGCAGAAGGGCGTCACGGAGCGCCTGGAGAAGTTCATCCACTCCAGCTTCGAGCGCCTGACCTACACGGAGGCGATTGAAATCCTCAAGAAGGCGAAGAAGAAGTTCGAGTACGCGCCGGAGTGGGGCAAGGACCTCCAGACGGAGCACGAGCGCTACCTGTCCGAGGAGCACGTGGGGAGGCCCGTGGTGGTGATGAACTACCCGGAGGAGATCAAGGCCTTCTACATGCGCATCAACGAGGACGGGAAGACGGTGGCGGCCATGGACGTGCTGGCCCCGGGCATCGGCGAAATCATCGGCGGCAGCCAGCGCGAGGAGCGCCTGGACGTGCTGGACGCGCGCATGAAGCGCTTCGGCTTGGACCCGGCCCACTACCAGTGGTACCGGGATTTGCGCCGCTACGGCACGGTGCCGCACGCGGGCTTCGGCTTGGGCTTCGAGCGGCTCATCGTCTACATGTGCGGCCTGCAGAACATCCGCGACGCCATTCCCTACCCGCGCGTTCCGGGCTGGGCGCAGTTCTAGTCGGGGCGGTCCACCGGCGGGGAGGACGTCAGGGCAGTTGGGACTGGAGCGCGGGCCAGCGGGTGCGAACCCACTGGCGCACGTACTCCAGCTCCTCCTCGTAGGTGAGGAAGTCCGTGCGCTGGTACCAGGCGGGGAAGTTGCCCTCGCCCACGGTGCCGGGCGCGCCCAGGGCGCGGTACTCCAACTGCCACCGCGCCCAGTCTCGCCTCGCGACGGCGGACGTCTCCTTCTCGTAGCCGTCGATGAGCGCGAGCACGTTCTCCAGCTTCAGCTCGTTGCGCAGCAGCGCCCGGTAGCGCTCGCGCATGGGCCCCGCGAAGGTGGGGTCCGCGAGCAGCCGCGCGAAGATGCGGTTGTTCCCGGTGAAGGTGTTGCGCGTCGTCGGCGAGGTGCGCGTGGTGTCGAAGTTCTGGCCGAAGCTCGCATCGAGGTCCCAGGGGATGAAGCGCCAGGGACCCTGCGTCTTCGGGTCATACGCGTGATAGGCGTTCTTCGAGTGGGAGTCCGTCCCGAGGATGAGGGAGTTGAAGATCCACCAGTCCTCGTAGTCCTTCAGGCGGGTGCGCTGCGGGAAGCCCGAGCGGAACGTGGCGTCGTCGGAGTCCGCCACGAAGGTGATGAAGGCCTCCAGGGTGTCCCAGGCGTGGGGCTGGCCCATCTCCGGCTCGCCGACCTTCTTCTCGAAGCCCTCGCGCAGCGACGTCTTGGGCTCGCCGTTCTTGCGGATGCGGGAGAAGTTGGCGTCGTTCTCCACGGCCTTGAACAGGTCCGAGTCCTTGTCCATGCCGTGCTCCGCCATCAGCCGCTTGTGGGGCAGGTCCGCCGCCGTATAGAGGCCGAGGAAGCGATTGTTGGCATAGAGCACCGCGCTGAAGGTGCGCACGCGGATGTGCTCGGGTGACATGCGGCTCCACAGGTCGAACGCGAGCCGCGTGCGCACGTAGGAGTTGTCATTGAACGTGGTGACGAGCGCGACGCGCTTCTTCTTGAGGAAGCCGTCGCCGTGGACGGGCTCGTTGAAGAGGTCCTCGTCCGGGAACTCCAGCGTGAAGCTGCGCTTGGGGAAGGCCCCGGACGTGGCGCCCCGGTACTTGGCTTCGATGTTGTAGGTGCGGCCCCGGTAGATGAGCTGCGCGGGCTTGTCGCTGCCGGAGGTGAGGGGCGGGGTGTAGATGAGGTGGAAGACGGGCAGCCCGTACTCTTCCGTGTACTTCGTCGGGTCGACGATTTTGATGTTGCCGGGGCCTCCGTCGTTCTCCGCGACGCCGACCTTGAGGGTGCCCGTCTCATTGCTCGTGTGCTCGCGCAGGACGAGGTTCCACACGGCGGCCTGGTCCCTGCCGGGCGTCCAGCGCAGGGTGGCGGTGGCCTCGTCGAAGGTGGCGCCGGGCGGGAGGTTATCCACGCCGAAGCGCAGCCCCGTCGTGGTGCTCCCGGTGGCGCACGTCACGGTGGCCGTGACGAGCTGCCCTTCCGTCAGCCAGCGCGTCTCGCCCGCGGTGGGGGCGCAGACAATGGGCGCGGGGCCCGCATCGGGAGGACCCGCGTCCGGAAGGGGGCTCCCCGCATCGGGCACGCC
>NZ_JABUMQ010000444.1:0-7517 GCF_013336645.1 Myxococcus sp. CA039A
GGGCTGGTGCATCGGCCGCTGCGCAGTTGGTGTGATTTGGCGGAGGGACTGGCCTGCCGCCTGCTCACGCCGCGCGGCGTGGACGACACGCACGTCTCGCTCTCCTTCGAGCCCCTGGGCCCCGAGGCGCCCTGGCACGCGGGCGGCTCAGGGCCGGACGACGCGACGTCGCCCCAGGAGCGCTACGGCGCGGACTCCGCCTTCTCCCGCGTGCGCAAGCTGGAGGACGCGGGCTTCCTGTGTCCCTGGCTGGAGGCGCTCGGCCGGGTTCGCCTGCCCGAAGGGGCGCGGGTGCTGGACCTGGGCGTCAATCGGGGAGACGAGCTCGCCGCCTTCGCCTGGCTGGAGGGGGCGCCGGACGTCACCTTCGTGGGTGTGGACCACAGCGCCAGTGCGCTCGCGGAGGCGCGGGCCCGCTTTCCAGACGCGCGTCACTCCTTCCTCGTCGCCGACCTCAACGCCCTGCCGGAAGGGCTGGGCCGCTTCCACCTCGTGGTCTCCGTGGGCACGCTGCAGAGCCCCGGCGTGGATGACCACGCGCTCCTGCGCACGCTGGTGCAGGAGCACCTGGAGCCCGAGGCCACGCTCGTGCTCGGCTTTCCCAACTCCCGCTTCCGCGACGGGGAGGTCGTCTACGGCGCCCGGGTGCGAAACCTGCGCGAGCCCGACCTCTCCCTGCTCGTGAAGGACCTGTCCTTCTACCGCCGCTACCTGCACCAGCACGGCTTCCGCACGTTCCTCGGTGGCAAGTATGACTTGCTGCTCACGGCGGTGCGCGGCCCGGGTCAGTCCTCGGCCTGAACATCCTCGGGCTTGACGCCCCAGTCCGCCAGCACCTGCGCTTCGTCCTCTTCGCTCTTCGTCTTCTTGAAGCGGGCATCGGACACGCCCTTCACCCGTCGCTCGCACGCGGCCCACGTCGAGTGGCGCTTCACGCTGCGGCCCACCTGGCTCAGGTAGGAGTGCGCCTTGGTCTTTCCCTTCTCCTCGCGGGGCTTCTCTGGAGGCAGGGACGTGTCCTCGGGCACGTCGTACACGTCCACGTCGTAGCCCACGAGCGAGCCGGTGTAGAGCCGCATGCCCTTGCCGCGTGAGAACGAGACGGCGATGGCGTCCACCCGCTCGTTGCCCGGCACGCCCACGTGCCCGCGGACGTAGTGCCACTCCACGGCGGCGGCCTCGCCCGAATGCGTCTGCTTGCGCTGGGCCAGGAGCGCCATCAACCGCTTCCAGTAGAGCGTGTTGGCCACCTCCTTGCCATCCGCCGTCTTCCAGCCGCGCTTGCTCCAGCCGAACGCCCAGCGGGTGGCGCCCTGAATCACATAGGTGGAGTCCGTGTGGATGTGCAGCGGCCCCGGCGTCGCCTCCAGGTGGCGCAGCGCCTTGCCCACCGCCGTCAGCTCCATCCGGTTGTTGGTCGTCTCCGGCTCGTGGCCGCCCAGCTCCGTCACCTGCCCGTCGGGTGTGGCGATGAGGGTGCCCCAGCCTCCCGGGCCGGGGTTGCCGGAGCAGGCTCCGTCGGCGAAGACGAACGTGGCGTGGCTCTTCATGCCGCAACCCTAGGCGGCCCCGGGTTCGCCCTGCCAGGAAGACTCGCGCCGCGGGCGTCCTCGGGCTGACACGGAAGTCGTGATTCCATGCACAGCCGGAAGACTCCCTCCCTGGAGCCTCCTTCTGGTACGTGGCTTGCTCTCGGCCTCCCACGCTCGGGCCCATGGGTCGCGGGTGTCCGAGGGAAAGCCAGTCATCGACATGCAGACCGAGCATCCCGCCGCTCCACGCCCCCTGAGTTCCTCCTGGCTCCATCCCTCGCGTGCCCGCGCCTGGGCCGCGCGCGTGGCCCTGCTGGTGGCGAGCGTCGCCTCGGTGGCCACCTCCATGTCGGGCCCGCCTCCGGTCATCGTCGAGTCCGAGCCGGGGGTGCTGTCGCTGTCGCCGACGTCTCCCACCGCCCGCGTGGCCCTGCCGGTGAGGATGTTCGTCCCCAATGGCTCCAAGCAGACGGTCTGGGCGACGATGCGCGCGCCGCTCTTCGTGAAGTGGACGCCGGATGCGCCGGGCGACGAGGCGCAACCCATCGTCAAGGCAAAGCTGGTCTTCGGTCCTCGCCCGGTCAAGGAGAGCTCCTCCGCGCCCGTGACGGCGGGAGACGCCGGCGCGGTGCGCTTCGAGGCCTTGTCGGATGGCGATGTCTGCCAGCTCGAGCAGCCGTGTGAGTGGGAAGCGGCGCTCGAGCTGTCGCTTCAGGACGCGACCCTCCAGGGCACCGTGGACGTGGAGTGGCGCATGGTGGTGGAGGTGAGCATCGACGACACGGAGGACTCGGCGCCGGATGGGTTCGAGGTCCTGGTGGGGCCTCGCTGAGACGTGCGTGCCTCCGTCCCCACGGCCCAGGTGAACCCCACGCCGGGCGACACGCTCCTGCACCCGCTCGTGTTCGGCGCGGTGCTGGTGCTCGTGCTCAATGACCATGTGTTGAAGGCCCGCTGGCCGTCGTGGTGGACGGGGAAGCTGTCGGACGTCGCGGGGCTGGCCATGTTCCCGCTCCTGCTTCAGGGGCTCTGGGAGCAGTCGTGCGAGCGCGGGGCCCGCGCCTTCCAGCCCTCTCGCGCGGTGCTGACCACGTGCCTGGTGCTGACGGCGCTGGTCTTCACCGCCATCAAGGTGTTCGAGCCCGCCGGTGACTGCTGGCGCTGGGGGCTTGGCACCTTGCAGTGGCCCGTGCGCGCCGCGTGGGCGTGGCTGTCGGGGCGCTCGATTCCAGGCGTGGCGCCGGTGGCCCATACGATGGATGTCACGGACCTGCTGGCGCTGCCCGCGCTGGCGGTCTCGCTGTGGCTGGGGTCGCGGCGCGTGAATCACACGCGCTGAGCGCGGCTCGTCTCAGGGATGCGGGCACGACGGGCATGACGCTCGTCACCCGCGAACGCACGGCTTCGCTTCAGGAGCCGTCTCCCCGAGGGAGCAGTCGTGAACGAGAACCTCTTCAGTCAGTCGTACAACCAAATCATCAACGGTGCGCTGGGCGGCGACGCGCCGAACTTCCAGATGCTCGGGACGCCCATGGCGTTCAACTGGGCGCCGGCGCCCCAGGGTGAGCTCAACTCGCACGCGTACCAGGTCATCAGCGGCATGCCGCGGTGGTCCCCGCTCGGCGCGTACAGCACCCTGGACGCCTCCTTCGCGGACTCCTACCGGCAGGCGCTCCACCACATCTCCTTCAAGGTCAGCCCGGAGCGCCAGAAGGACCTGAACGCGCTGCGCATCCAGGTCACCCTGCGCGAGAACGAGATGTCGCAGGCCATCACCAACCTGAACCAGGCGTACCTGAGCCAGCGGCAGAACGGTGGCGCCTACTTCGAGCGCAAGTACCCGGACGTGGATACCTGGGTGGACCTGGGGCCGGGGAAGACCTACGCGCAGATCTGCGACAACGCGAACCTGGCCTTCCGGCGCGCGTCCCAGTTGGTGTTCGAGCTGGAGATGGCGGGCATGCCCGCGTCGCTCCAGTCGTCCATCGACGCCATCAAGCTGCCCTCCGGGAACCCGGGCAGCGGGCCGGCTCCGCGCGGCTGGACGAAGGTGCAGGACGGCTCGGGCGTGCTGCGCTATCAGCCCGACTACATCGTCGGGAAGGACGGCGACACGTGGCGCGAGGAGCTCAAGAAGGGCTCCATCGGCTCCTTCTCCGTGACGCTCAAGGCGTCGGACCAGACGGTGGACTACTCGCGCAGCTGGGCCCAGGCCTCCGCCAGCTACGACAAGCCCTTCTGGGGTGTGTCGGCCAGCGGCAGCTGGGAGAAGATGGACCTCACCGCGACGGACAAGAACGTCACGGCCACCATCGCCGTCAAGTCGTCCACCATCGTCCCCGTCACGCCGGGTGCCTGGTACGACGGTGGCTTCATGGCGGACGTCGCGCGCGGCAAGGGCGGCGGCTACGAAATCCTCAACCCCTGGGTGGCGAAGGGCGGAGAGGGCAGCTCGTCGCTGTTCGGCCAGCATGGCCTCCTGGCCTCGCGCATCAGCGGGCTCGTGGTGGCGTACCAGCCGCGCTTCTCCATCGAGATGAGCGAGGCGACGTACGAGCGGCACTACGAGAAGTTCGAGGCGAGCCTGTCGCTGCGAATCGGGCCCTTCTCCTTCGGTGGCAGCGGCGGGCACGAGAGCAACTACGAGCACAGCACCGATGGCAAGACGACCTTCGAGGGCGGCTCCACCTCCGAGGACCCCATCATCATCGGCGTGCTGGTGTCCTTCCCTGGCCTCAACCAGGCGTAGTCGCTCCCCCGTCCGGTTCCTTGTTCATTCACGCATTCATTCCGGCCCTCTCCGCTCCTGGTGGAGGGGGCCGTTTTCTTTCCGGGTGATTTCCATGAAGACGACTGTCGAAGATGCCTTGCGCGCGGAGCTCCGTCACGTGCTGGCCGAGCAGACCGCGAACCCCGAGTCCTCTCTTGCGTCAGCCAACGTCGGGGCCTCGCCCCTGCAATGGCTGGAGCCCGCGCTGCGCTGGGACTGGGTGCCCACGGTGGACGGGACGATGGGGGATGTGGCCCACCACTTCTATGACGGGGTGCCCGCGTCCATCGAGGATGGCGCCCCGTTCGTCTCCACGAGCGCGAGCTTCAGTGGCCGCTACCTCACCTTCCTCCGCGTGCTGTCGCCGTCCTTCGAGCCGGTGGAGGAGCTGAAGGAGTCCCTGGAGCGCGCGACGCCGCCCTCCACGCCGCCGGCCAGCTCCAGCAATCCTCCTGGTTGGACGAAGGTCCAGAACAAGGCGAGCCTCCTCCAGTGGGGCGCCGACTACACGCCGGCGAAGTCGCCCTATGAGTGGCTTGCGGGCATGGCCGCGCGGGGGCTCACCACGGGGCCCGTCCGCGTCGATGTCCAGGCCTCGACGCGGGAGGGTCGCATGGATGCGCAACCCTCGTTGCTCAAGGTCCGCGCGAAGCAGGGGACGCTGAAGCCGTTGGAGCTGAAGGACGGAGAGCTCCTGTCCCTGACGGTGTCCATGGAGGGGCTGGGCCGGGTGCCGCTCTACACGGGACACTGGTTCAACGGCTCCATGCCCATCCTCGGGCGCAAGGGCCCCTTCAAGGGCGGCTACACGCCGGAGCAGGTCTTCGGCGCCAAGGGCCTGTTGAGCGGCCGTGTGGCGGAGATGATGGTCGCCTATCAGCCGAGCTTCGAGCTGACGGTGGCGTCCTCCTTCTTCGAGCGCCACGCGGAGGACCTGGCCTCGGCCGAGGAAGTCCAGGTCGCGGGCTTCTCGTTCCGTGGCACCCGCGAGGCGCCAGGTCCGGTGCGGGTGTCGCCGGGCTTTTCTGGAGGGAGCGTGGGCCTCTCGGGCGCCTCGGCGTCGTTCGAGCCGCCGTTCATCGTCGCCGTGCTCCTGGAGACCTTCGACTGAAGGCGCGTCGGAATCACACCCGCGTGGCGCCGCCGTCTTCCGGGTACCACGCGGGGGCCTTCCCCTCGCTCAACGAGGAGACGGCGCATGCGTTATTCCAACGTGCAGTTCATCGCCTGGTGCATCCACACCGGGCCCCGGAAGCTGGGTGATGGCGTGGAGGAGTACGCGGGGCTCTCCACCGAGAGCGCCGATATCGCGGCCCGCGTCGAGCTGGTGGCCCGCGCGCTCGACGCGGCCCGCGACTGTCCGGAGACGACGCGCGACGACCCGGAGACGCTGAAGGTGTTCATGCTGCCCGAGTTCTTCTTCCGAGGGAGCACGGGCGCCTATTCGATGGACGGCGTGCAGGCGCTGGTGGCCGCGCTCCAGTCGCGTGTGAAGGACGAGGCGCGCTGGGCGCATTGGCTCTTCGTCTTCGGCAGCACCGTGGGCAAGTCGTTCCAGACGCGGCCCGCGAGCTTCTTCGAGCGCCTCTTCGGACCGAAGTACGTCATCGACACGTCCAAGCCCATCGAGGCGTACAACTACGTGCTGGTGCAGAAGGGCGGCTTCACGTACGCCTCCGCGGGCCCCGAGTTCGCGGAGGCCGTCCTGAAGAGGCGCCAGTCGGGGATGGACTTCATCCCGGTGTCGGGTGGCGGGGGCGGCATCGCCGGAGCGCGAGTCCACTACCTGCCTCCCACGCGGGAGTACGGCACGACGTCCGAGGTGCAGGTGGCCAGCTACGACGGCAACTCCGTGTTCGTCCGCGACCAGCTGACGCTCGGCGTGGAAATCTGCCTGGACCACGCCGCGCAGCGGCTGAAGAAGGCCTCGGGCCTTCCTCCCATCGACCTCCAGCTCGTGCCGTCGTGCGGGATGACGTTGAAGGCCGACTCCCTCGTCGCGCGGAGCGGAGGCTATGCCTTCAACTGCGATGGCTACGCGAACTACGACACCGGCGTGCTGGGAGCGAACAGCCAGGTGCGGGGCGTGGACTCCGGTGACGTCGCCGTGGTGGCGAAGGCCTCACTGGATGTCACCGGCGTGAATGTCGCCGCGCTCTTCGCGCGTGGAGCTGGCGAGGTGCGCGTGTATCCGGCCCTCCCGCTTCCGAAGGACTGAGGCTCGGCCCTCCGCGGGTCAGAGCGAGCCGAGGAACGCCAGCAGGGCCTGCCGGTCCTCGAGGACGAGCCGCGTGTAGCGCTCCTGCGCGGGCGCGGCCTCTCCGCCATGCCACAGCACGGCCTCCTCGAGGTTCCGGGCCCGCCCGTCGTGCAGGAAGCGCGTGTGGCCGCTCACCGTCGCCGTCAGGCCGATTCCCCATAGGGGCGGGGTTCGCCACTCCTGGCCGGTGGCGAGCCCGTCCGGACGTCCATCCGCCAGCGCCTCGCCCATGTCGTGCAGCAGCAGGTCCGAGTACGGGAAGATGCGCTGGCGCGACAGCTCCGGGAAGCCCGCGACCTCCTCTGTCTCCATCGGCCGGTCCACATGGCAGGACGCGCAGCCGATGGCGCGGAACACCGCCTTGCCACGCAGCACGCCGGGCGCGTCCCAGTCCCGCCGCTTCGGCACCGCCAGCAGTCGCGTGTAGAAGACGAGCCGCTCCAGGTCGTAGTCCTTCACGTCGGGCGTGGTGGCGGCGGGGACGCCCTCGGGCTCCTGGGCGCGCGGGTACAGCTCGTTCGTCAGCCCCATGTCCGCGACCAGCGCGTGCGTCACCTGCTGCAACAGGGTGGGCTGGTTGGCCTTCCACCCGAAGCGGCCCATCCGGGTGCGGCGCTCCTTCACGTCCTCCACCTGGTTGGGGCGTCCGGAGATGCCGTCGCCATCCCGGTCCTCCGGGTCCGCCAGCGCCAGCAGTGTCTCTTCGGGAATGGCCTCCAGCAGTCCGAGGCCGAAGTTGGCCGGCGACACGCGAGGCGAGAAGGGCGTGCCGTCCTCCAGCGGTCCGCGCGTCAGGTCCTTGAAGCGGTAGACGGGGCGCAGCAGGGAGTAGGGCTCGCCCGTGGCGAACGTGCCGGTGAACTCTTCATGGCCCACCTCGACGCTGCCCTCACCGCGGGCCTGGCCGAGGTGGTGGAGGTCCAACTGCTCGCCATACACGGGATGGGGTCCGGGG
>NZ_JABUMQ010000445.1:0-7512 GCF_013336645.1 Myxococcus sp. CA039A
GTCCCCGAACCCCGCGGCGCCCGCCGACGCGGAGGCCTTCCGCGCGACGCCGCCCCAGCCCGGCAAGCCTCCGGAGTTGGTGCTGCCCACCTTCCAGAAGGCGATGCTCGACAACGGACTGACCGTGCTGGTGAGCACCCGGCGTGAGCTGCCGCTCGTCTTCGCGGGCGTCACCTTCGCCGCGGGCAGCGCGCAGGACCCGGTGGGCAAGAAGGGCCTCGCCGACCTGACGTACCGCATGCTGCTGGAGGGCGCGGGCACCCGCGACACGGTGGCGTTGGACAATGCCTTCTCGGACCTGGGCGTGTCCGCCTTCCAGGAGGTGTCTCCGGATGGCGCGCAGGTGGGCGTGCGCGTGCTGACGCGCAACGTGGATGCCGCGCTGGCCCTGCTGGCGGACGTCACCCTGCGGCCCACCTTCGCTCCCAAGGCCTTCGAGCGGCGCAAGAAGCAGCAGCTCGCGGACCTGGTGCGCCGGCTGGGTCAGCCCAGCGCGCTGGGGCAGATTGTCTTCCTGTCCTCCGTCTTCGGGAGCACGCACCCGTACGGGCACACGTCCGCAGGCATGCCCGACACCGTGCAGGCGCTCTCGCTGGAGGACATCCAGGGCTTCTACAAGAAGCACGTGGGCCCGGCCGCTGCGGCGCTCGTGCTGACGGGTGACATCTCGCTGGACGAGGCCGTGGCCTTCGCGAAGCAGCACTTCGGTGCATGGAAGGCGCCCGCGACTCCGCCCGCCGCGCCGCCCGCGCCGTCCACTCCCGCGCGCCAGATGGTGTACGTGGTGCCCAAGCCCGGCCTGGACCAGACGGTGATGATGCTGGGCCGTCCCGCCATCGCCGCGGGCAATCCGGATGAGTACTCGCTGGAGCTGGCCACCACCGTGTTCGGCGGCTTCTTCGGCAGCCGGCTCAACATGAACCTGCGCGAGGCCAAGGGCTACAGCTACGGCGCGGGGGCGAGCACGGACGCGCGCCTGGGCGTCGGTCCGCTCACGGCCTATACGTCGGTGCGTGCGGACGTAACGGGCCCCGCGCTCAACGAGACGATGGGCGAGCTGAATGGCCTGAAGTCGAAGCCCATCACCGAGAAGGAGCTGGCGGCCGCGCGCGAGGGCCTCATCCGCGCCTTCCCCGGCGCCTTCGAGTCGGTGGAGGGTCTGGGCTCCAGCGCGTCGCAGCTGTACCGCAAGCGCCGGCCGTTGGATGAGTTCAACCGCACCGTGGAGGGGCTGCGCACCGCCACGGCGGCCGACGTGCAGCGCGCGGCCGAGAAGTACCTGGACCCGGCCACGCTGCAAATCATCCTCGTGGGAGACCCGCTGCTCATCCAGGAGCAGGTGTCTCCGCTCAACCTGGGCAAGCTGATGGCGGTGGAGCCGGACACGCAGCCGGGCAGCGCGAGCGCGCGCCCGTAGTCGTCAGTCCAGCAACGAGCCCGGCGCGTCGACGAAGGACGCGTCGGGCCTCTTCAGCGAGGGCGTCAGTCCTCCTCCTCGACCTGACGCTCCAGGGCCCGTTCGCGTCCCTGCCGCTCGCGCTCCAGCTCGTCCGCCTCATCGATGGGGCTGCGGATGTCAGGCACGTCGCCGCCGACGGGGCCGTCGCTGTCGAGCGCGAACTTCTGCTCCCGCGTGCTGCGGATGGAGTCCGCGGCGTAGAGGGGCAGGGTGTCATCCGCCTCCAGACCCCGCTCCACGCGGTCCTTCGCGAAGGTCGGCTTGTGGTGGCCCCCGGCCCCGCCACCCTTCGAGGGGTCGTTCTTCTTGTTGCCCGTGCCCATGTCGCGCTCCTCGTCGAAGGGCGCGGAGTGCATCCCCACGCCGACTCCACACAGGGCTCAATGTCGGAGCGACGACAGCGGGCACCAAGCTCCGTGCGACGACAGCGGGGCCCGCCCGCCTGGGTGGTGGGCGAGGTGGCCCGGGTCGCTAGGTCTGCGTCGAGACGAGCGGCGGCGGCTCCACCACCACCTGCATGGAGAGCGAGGTGTGCTCGGCCTCCCAGCGCAGCCACAGCTTCGGACGCGAGACTTTCGAGCGCGCGGGCTCCACCTTCAATGACAACCAATTGCGCTCGCGCAGATAGCGGCTCTTGCCCACCGGGAGCATCTCCGTCTGCATGTACGAAGGCAGGTCATCCACCGACTCCTCCGACAACAGCCGCATGCCCATGAACTGGAGAATGTTGGGCGGCGGGTGGACGATGCCCGAGGACGTCACCTGCTCAATCGCGGCCTCCGCGAGCCCCGCCGGGATGTGCTCCGGATTGCGCGAGCGGATGAGCCCCCGCGCCCCCACGTGAACGTCCCCGGACACCACCGTCACCGCGCAGTGCGACACCTTCGCCAGTTGGAGCAGGTCCACCATCAACCGGATGCGCTCGCCTCGATGCGCGACGGACTCCCACTGGTCCAGCATGTCGTCGTGCAGCGCCGTGTCGCCGCCCAGCGTCTCCACCGAGGGACCGAAGCGCAGGTGCACCAACGGAATGGAAGACAGCACGATGACGTGCCTGGACTTCTTCCCCGCGTCCTTCCCGTGCTCCTGTCGCCACGCATCCAACGTGTCCCATTGCCCGGCGCTCATCACCTCGTGCGCCATCTTCCCGTTGACCTGCTTGCGGTACGTGCGCCCGCTGCGCAGGTCCAACGCCACCAGGTCCACGTCGCACTCCGTGCCCACGAAATGCAGCGTCTGGAGATAGTGCGCGTCACAAGGCCTGCGCTTCGCGGGCTTCTTCTCCGCCGTCTTCAGCTCGCCCAGCTGGAAGGCCTCGAAGGCGAGCGCGGCGGCGCTGTAGATGGACTCGAACCACTCGCAGGACTGCAGCGACTCGTGCGAGCCCCAGCCGTCGAAGATGTCGTGGTCATCCCAGGTGAACAGGCCCGGCACCCGCGCGAGCACGGGCGCGATTCCCGCCGAGCCGCTCCACCGCTCGCAGTACAACTCCACGTAGCGCGCCACCATCTCCTCGTGGAACCCCGGAGGCGGCCCGAAGTCCCGGTTGAGCTTCTGCTCCAGCTCCCGCTTGCGGAACTCCACCAGCGGCTCGTGGTCCAGGAGCGAGTCCGCGTACACCTGGTCTCCACCGCCGAGCAGCAGCTCGAAGCCGCCCTCCCTGGGCTCCTCGTGCTGGGCCAACATGTCCGCCCAGCAGCCGAAGGGACGCTTCATCCGCATCACCGAGCCCCACGTCTTCGCGTCGCTGGCGCCGTTGCAAGAGAAGAAGGCCGCGCGAGGCAGGGCGCCCTTCGCGGGTACCACCACCGTCTTCACGTCCTCCTCCCCCCAGGGCTTCACCGCATGGCCCCGCGAGGAGAAGTCCACCTGCTCCAGCGCGGCACAGCCCTCCCCGGGCTCGAAGCGGTACGTCACCCGCCGGGGCGTGGCCTCGCGAGTGAGCGTCACCTCCCACCGCCACAACACACCGGCGGCCGGGCTGTTCAGCGAGGAGAAGTCCGCGACCGACGTCGGCGGAGTGGAGACAGCACCCGCCACCTCCACGCCGTCGAGCCCCTGGAAGCGAAGCCGCAACGGAGGCGGCCTCGCCGGGTCCGAGTCAGAGAGGTACAGATTCACGAAGAACGACCACGTGTCCTCGGATGGCTGGTTCCTTGCGTACAGCATCGGCCCGAGCAGCTTCTTCATGTGCTCCCCCCGGTCTGCACCAGGGCCGTAAGCCCCGGATTCACGGACTCTAGTCCGGAACCCGGTAGCCGGGAGCCCATGCGGGGAGTGTGTCCTGCGTCCCCAAGTTGCCCACAGGCTCGGAGAAGGGGCGAGGCGGGCCTACTTCGCGAGGAAGTCGAGCACGGCGGCGTGGAACTTCTCGGGGGCCTCGAAGTGGGGGATGTGGCCCACGGCGGGCAGCTCCACCAGGGTGGCCTGGGGAATGGCCTGGGCGGTCTTCTTCCCCAACTGGGGATACTGGCCGAGCGTCGCGGCGACGTCGGCGGGCACCTTGCCCCGGCCGATGAAGGTGCGGTCCTCCTGGCCGATGACGACGAGCGTGCGCGGCTTCACGAGCGGGAACTCGTGGGACACGGGCTGCTCGTAAATCATCTGCGACGTCTCGGCGGCCACTCGGGCCAGGCGGGGATAGTCGCCGCTGAGCGTCTGGCGATAGAGCACCTGGACCCAGACGTCATACTCGGGCTTCCACTTCACGTAGTACGTCTGGTGGTACTTGCGCGTGGACGCCTCCGTCACGGCGAGCTGCTCGCGGTAGTACGCCTCCGTCGGCTGCCAGGGGACCTTCTCGCGGTAGTCCTCCAGGCCGATGGGGTTCTCGAGGATGAGCCGCTCGGTGGTCTCCGGGTACATGAGGGCGAAGCGCGTGGCCAGCATGCCGCCCATGGAGTGGCCCAGGATGACGGCCTGCTTCACGCCCAACGTGTCGAGCAACTGCTTCGTCAGCGAGGCGAGCGTGTGGAAGCTGTAGTGGATGTCCGGCTTGGACGAGCGGCCGAAGCCGAGCTGGTCCGGCGCGACGACGCGATAGCCCGCGGCGGTGAGGGCGCGGATGGTGGCCTCCCAGTACGCGCCGAAGAAGTTCTTGCCGTGCAGCAGCACCACGGTGCGCCCGTTGGCGCGCGCGGTGGGCTTCACGTCGAGGTAGGCCATGCGCACGTCCTGGCCCTCCACCGTCAGGGGCAGCTGCTGCACGGGGAAGGCGGAGGGCAGGCCCTCCAGCGCGGTGCCGAGCGGCTCGACGGCGCCCTTCGTCTGGGCGAGGGCGGGCGGAGCCGACAGCAGCAGGGCGGTCAGGGCCAGGAGGGAGGGACGGACGGACATGAAGCGGGCTCCTCGCAAGGGGTCGGTGTCTCGCGGCGACAGCGTCCGTGTGTAGCGCGTGGGGCGCGAGGACGCAGGGCCTTCGACACCTGAACCGGCCTTCATGTCCGGAGGTGGACCGGGGCACGCCCTCATCGTGGAGGGCGTGGGCACCCCGGGTGCGGGAGGTCAGTTGGGGGAGCGCTCGAAGCTGCGCGGGCTGAGCAGCCGCAGCGTCAGCACCATGGCGAAGAACAGGACGCTGGCGCTGATGGTGACGAAGCGCACGCCCACGCGGTCCGCGAGCGCGCCCAGGGCCCAGACACCCACCGCGTACCCGCCGCCGAGCACCATGCTGTACAGGCTGCTCACGCGCGCCTGGAGTTCACGGGGGACGCGCGAGGTGGCGAAGGCGTGCAGGCCGCTCATCAGCGTGAGGTAGTTGGCGCCGAGCACGAAGATGGCCGCGGCGGCCACCGTCAGCGTGGGCGACATCCAGTAGAGCGCGGACACCACGCCAATGGACATGGCGGCGAAGCCCAGGAGCTTGCGATGACCGAGCGCGTCCGCGAGCGTGCCCACGACGACGGCGGCCACCACCGCGCCCGCGCCCTGACAGGCGACGAGCAGCGACGTGGCGGCGGCGCCCTGACCGAAGACGTTGATGGCGAAGACGGGCACCAGGCCGATGAAGGGCGCCACCAGCGCGGCGACGAACAGCGTGCCCCACAGCACCAGGGAGATGTCCTCGTCCCCGCGCGCCACGGAGACGCCTCGGGTGATGCCGGCCCAGAGGCTCTCCTTCGTGCGAGCGGCTTCCCGCGTGGGCATGCGCACGCGCGACAGCGCCACGAGCACCGCGACGAAGGACAGCGTGTTGACGAACAGCGCCCACGGCGCGCCGCCCATCTGGAGCACCAGCGCCGCGAGCAGCGGGCCCATGATGCGACCCAGGTTGAACTGCGCCGAGTTGAGGCTCATGGCGCTGTGCAAGTCACGGGGCGGAACGAGCTCCGCGAGCATCGCGGAGAAGGCCGGGTTGGTGAGCGTGCTCGCGCAGCCGTTGAGCAGCGTGACGACACCGACGATGGGCACGCTGAGGTGGCCGGTGAAGGCGAGCACCGTGAGCACCGCGGCCAGCGCGAGCTGCACGCCGGTGCCCAGCGCCACGTAGGCGCGGCGGTCGAAGCGGTCCGCGAGCGCGCCGCCCAGGGGCGACAGCACGACGGAGGGAAGGAAGGCGAGGGCGACGATGCCGCCGGTCCACTCGGCGCGGCCCGTCTCCTGCGTGACGTACACGCCCATCGCCACCGTCTCCATCCAGGTGCCGATGTTGGAGATGAGTGCGCCCAGCCAGACAGCGAGATAGCCAGGGTGTTCGAAAGCGCGAAGCGAGGAGAGATGGGGCAGTCGAAGTGCGCGCACGGCGAAATCCTTGTACCGCACGCGTCTGCGATGCGCTTCCACGAGACGCGTCATGCTTGGTGCCGCAATCACGAGAGGCGCAGTGGGCCCAGCAGTCAGCCTTCAGCGTGCGATGGATGACGACGACACGGACGATTCGCTCGACAGGGCTGTGACACAGCTCACGCGCGCGGCGTACGGCACAGTCGCTCAGGCATGTCCTGATACGACGCATTTCATGAAAGCCCTGCGAGGAATTGCGTGGGCGCGGGTGTGTGATTGTCGGGGCATCGGTGCGCGCGTGCGGATTCCAGCGCGCGCCCGGGTGACGTCAGCGTGAGGAGACGGGGCCCTTGCCGGCGGGGCGGAGGGTGCCGTCGTCGGAGATGCGGGCGCCGGAGTCGGGGAAGTCCACGGCGGTGAGGTCCTTCAGCAGTTGGATGACGGCGCCCTTCTCGTCGGGGACGGCGATGCCCTTGTCCACCTGCTTCGTGGCGAGGACGCGGCCGGAGGTGAAGTCACCTGTGTTGTTCAGCTCCACCTCCAGCACCATGCCGAGCCCCTGCGGACCCTTGAGGTTGAAGCGGCCGTAGGTGGCGAAGTTGCCCAGCGAGTACGCGATGAGGCGGCCCTTGTAGAACTCCAGGCCGCGCACGACGTGGGGCCCATGGCCGATGACGACGTGGGCGCCGGCGTCCACCACCGCGTGGGTGAAGGCGCGCAAGTCACCGCGGTCCTCGCCGAAGAACATCTCCCGGCCGTTGGGGACGTGGAGCGCCTTGCCGCCCTCGGCGCCGCCGTGGAAGGAGACGAGGACGATGTCGTGTTCGGCCGCCGCCGCGCGCACCAGCGCCGTGGCCGTGGCCAGGTTGTTGAGGTGGTTGCACGAGGGGGACGTGTGGAAGGCCACCATGCCGATGCGCAGGCCGTTGCGGTCCACGGTCGCCACGGAGCCCGGAGGTCCGCTCCAGGCGATGCCGAGCGCATCGAGCGTGGCCTCCGTCTCGCGACGGCACAGCTCACCGAAGTCACCCGAGTGGTTGTTGGCGGTGGAAGCCAGGTCCACGCCCGCGTCCTTGAAGAACTGGCCGTAGGCGGTGGGCGAGCGGAACGCGTAGCAGTTGCCGGACGAGCGGCACTTGGTGGTCTTCCCGTTGTCGCAGAGGGGGCCCTCGACGTTCGCGAAGGTGATGTCCGCGTCCTGCATCAAGGGGAGCACACCCGCAATCACGCTACCGCCGCCATCGGGTGGCAGGTTGTCTTCGGGGATGGTGGTGCCGAGCATCATGTCGCCCACGGCGCGGATGCGCACCTTGGCGTCGGCGGGCGGGGGC
>NZ_JABUMQ010000446.1:0-7474 GCF_013336645.1 Myxococcus sp. CA039A
CGCGGGCTCCGGCTTCATCATCGAGCCGACGGGCATCGTGCTCACCAACAACCATGTGGTGGAGGACGCGGTGTCCATCACCGTGCGATTGGATGACGGGCGCTCGTTCTCCGCGGTCGTCGTGGGCAGGGACCCGCTCACCGACGTCGCGGTGGTGAAGATCAAGGACAAGGTGGAGGGGCTGCCCACGGTGAAGCTGGGCAACTCCGACGCGCTGCGCGTGGGCGACTGGGTCGTCGCCATCGGCAATCCCTTCGGACTGGCTTCCAGCGTCAGCCTGGGCATCGTCTCCGCGCGAGCACGCGATATCGGCGCGGGGCCCTACGACGAGTTCCTCCAGACCGACGCGGCCATCAACCCGGGCAACTCGGGCGGCCCGTTGTTCAACATGCGAGGTGAGGTCGTCGGCATCAACACCGCCATCGTCGGCGGCGGCACGGGCATCGGCTTCGCGGTGCCCAGCAACCTCGTCACGGCGCTGGTGCCCCAACTGGAGAAGGAAGGCTCCGTCACGCGCGCGTGGCTGGGCGTGGGCATCCAGGACCTGACGCGGGACTTGTCGAGCGCGCTCAAGCTGCCAGTGACGGAGGGCGCCATCCTCACGCAGGTGAATCCTGCCTCTCCGGCGGCGAAGGCGGGCCTGAAGTCCGACGACGTCGTCACCGCTATCGATGGGCAGCCGGTGACGTCCAGCGGCCAGCTCACTCGCACCGTGGCGCTCAAGCGCCCGGGCAGCACCTCCACGCTGACGGTGTTCCGTGAAGGCAAGAAGCAGGACGTGAAGGTGATTCTTGGCACGCGGCCCGATCTGGAGGGTGTGACTTCGCGCAAGCCGCAGGGCGACGACTCGCAGGAGAGCTCGCGCCGCGTGGGCGTCAGCCTCCAGAACCTGGATGCGCGCACCGCGCAGCAGGCGGGCTTCAATGAGCGCCAGGGCGCCCTCATCACCGACGTGGTGCCGGGCTCTCCGGCGGACCGCGCGCAGCTCGAGCCGGGCATGGTGGTGGTGGAGGCCAACCGCAAGCCGGTGAACAGCGCGGACGACCTGGCCAAGGCGATTCGCGCGGCGCCCGCCGGCAGCACGCTGCTCCTGCGCGTGGCGGCCCCGGGAGGCAGTCGCATGCTCCGCGCCCTGCGCATGCCGTAGTGGAGCGGCGGACATGAGCGTCAACTACGTCGCGCTCGGAGACAGCACCGCGGTGGGCGTGGGCGCGCCGCGCGGCGGGGGCTATCCCGAGCGCCTCGCCTCACGGCTGCGCCGAGAGGGGCTGTCAGTGGGGCTCACCAACCTGGGCGTCAGCGGGGCGCGCGTCCGCGACGTCTTCACCGGGCAGCTCAAGGCCACGGTGGCCGCGCAACCCACGCTGGTGACGCTGGGGGTGGGGACCAATGACCTCTGGCGCGGCACGGCGGTGGAGGACTTCCAGGAGGAGTTGGAGCGCATCGCCCGGCGTCTGAAGCAGACGGGTGCCCCCCTGGTGCTGGTGAACATCGCGGACATGGCGATGGCACCCGTCGCGAAGCTGGTGCCCAGTGCCCTCTACGAAGGGCGCATCGAGCCCTTCAACGCCGCCATCGCCCAGGTGGCGCGCACGGAGGGGCTGCACCTGGTGGACATGTATTCGGCGAGTCGGGAGATGTTTCCCCGCTCGCCGCACTTCTTCTCCGGGGATGGCTTCCACCCCTCCGAGGAAGGCTACGAGGAGTGGGCGGACCTGATGCTGCCCACGGTGCGCACGCTCGTGTCCCGCTGAGGCAGCGGGGCCGCGCGCTACGCCTTGGCCACGCCGCCGGGAGGAGCGCTGGCGGTCGGCTCGGTCGGAGGCGCGTGGGGGCCTCGCTCGCGACCGGGGTGGATCTCCATGCCCATCTCGAACGGCGTCGTGCGGTTGCGGCCCGTGCGCTTGCTGCAATAGAGGGCCGCGTCCGCGCTGTCGACGAGCCCCTCCTGCGTGTTGGCGTCGCTGGGGAAGTGGGACACGCCCACGGACACGGTGACGTGGCCGCCCGGGAGGCCGGGCTGGTTGAGCACGATGGTCTCCGCCACCGCGCGACGCAGCTTCTCCGCCACATCCACCGCGTCCTGCTTGGTGGAATGGGGGAGGAGAATGACGAACTCCTCGCCGCCGTAGCGCGCCAGCGTGTCGACCTTGCGCACGCGCGAGCGGAGGATGTCGCAGACGCGGCGGAGCGTCTCGTCTCCCGCCCGGTGGCCGGCCAGGTCGTTGAGGCGCTTGAAGTGATCCACGTCCACCATGAGCAGCGCCAGCGGCGTGCCGAAGCGCTGCGCTCGCGCCAGCTCCAGCTCCATGCGCTGGAAGAGGTGACGCCGGTTGGGCACCCCCGTCAGCGGGTCCGTCATGGTGAGCTTCACCGTCTCCGCGTGCAGCTGGGCGTTCTTCACGGCGGCCGCCGCGATGTCCGCCACCGCGGTGAGCAGCTCGATTTCCCCCGCCGAGAAGCTGGCGATGAGCGGACGCTGGAAGTTCACCACGCCCATGAGCGTGCCCGCGTGCACCATGGGCACCGCGAGCAGCGCGCCGGTGAGCATGGCGTCCGTCACCAGTCCGCGCCGCGCGAAGATGCTGGAGTGGTCCGCGACGTCCGGCAGGTACACCGCCTTGTGCGTCTGGGCCGCGCGGCCGCAGGCGCCTTCGCCCACGGAGAAGGTGAGCCCCTCCGAGCCACGGCCCTCCGGCCACGCCTGCTTCACCTCCAGCGCGCCCTCCGGACTGACGAGCATGATGGAGAACTCCGGAATCTGGAGGCGCTCCACCACCAGCCGGGTGACGGCCTCCAGCAGCTCGTCCAGCTCCAGCGTGGCGTTGAGGGAGCGCGTCACGTCGAACAGCAGCGACAGCTCGCGAAGCCGGTCTTCCAACTCGTCCTTGAGCGCGAGCTTCTCCTTCACCAGCTCCAGGTCGCGGTGGGTGTCGATCTCCTCCGCCTTCATCGCGGTGAGTCGCGCCAGCATCTGGTTGAAGGCGGCGCCCAGGCGCGCGATTTCATCCGTGCCGCGCACGTCCGCGCGCACCAGCAGATCTCCCGCCTCCGCGCGCCCCATGGCCGCGCTCAGCCGACGCAGCGGACGCGTGAGGTTGAAGTGCAGCGACAACGCGATGACGAGCGCGAGCAGGATGGCGAACACCGCCATGGACCCCAGCGCGCCACCGAACACCTTCGTCAGTTGCTGATGCAGCGCGGGCTCCGTCATCCGCATCTGCAGGACACTGGCGCCCGGAACCTCCCCGCGCGAGTGACAGCTCCCGCACTCCGGACCGCCCAGGGGCCGCACCACCTCCGTGACATCGTCCGCCGAGCGCGCCGTCTCCGGCCCGGGGCGGGTGAGCCGCGAGGCCTCCGGGTGCACCGAGCCGACCTCGGACGGCTCGCGAGACCAGCGCACACGTCCGTCTGGCGTCAGCACACGCACGTCCGCCACCGAGCGGAACAACCGCGTGTCCGAGTGGAGCACCTCCGCCACCGCGCCATGCGCGGGCGCACCGGGCCCCTGCGGCAACATGAACGTCGAGGCGACGAACTCCGCGAGTGCGAGGGACTCCACCTGCGTGGCGTCCTGCACCGCCACCCGCGCCTCGCGCCAGAAGTGGCCCACGCCCAGCAACGCCACCACCAACCCCGGCAGAGCGATGCTCCAGAGGAGCTTCCGGCCTACGGTGTCGGGACCCAAGGGCATGCGCGCGTTCGCGTCACTTCGTTCGAAAGGATTCAACTCGTTTCACGAAGAGTCCGCGGAATTGTCAATGGGCTGACGCGGACTGTCAAACGTACTTGCACGGGAATTTTATCATTCCGTTGGCGCATCCGGTTGGCGCACGTCGACGTCCGCGTGCGTCGGGGCGGGCGTGACGGTTAGAAGGGCCACCTCATGGCGACCGAGTTGCTCACGTCCTCGTTGCTTCCCGTTCCGCACGGCTTCGCGACTCGCGCGGGCGGTGTGTCCGAGGGGCCCTTCGCCTCGCTCAACCTGGGGTTCTCCACGGGAGATGACCGGGCGAAGGTGGAGGAGAACCTGCGCAGGCTGGCCACGGCGGCCGGTGCTCCGCTGGGCGCGCTGTCGCGTGTCTCCCAGGTGCACGGGGACCGGGTGCTGGAGGCCCGGGTGGAGGAGGGGGGCGACACGCTGCGGCCTCCCGAGGGCGAGGCGGACGGGCTTTGGACCGAAGTGCCCGAAACGTGGGTGGCCGTGGGCACGGCGGACTGCGTACCGGTGTTGCTGGTGGACCCGGACGGACGGCGTGTGGCGGCGGTGCACTCGGGGTGGCGTGGGACGGACGCGGACATCAGCGCTCGCGCGGTGGAGGCGCTGGTGGCGCGGGGGGCTCGGCCAGAGCGGCTGCTGGCGGCGGTGGGGCCCGCGATTCAGCGCTGTTGCTACGAAGTCTCGGCGGAGCTGGGGCAGCGCTTCACGACGCGCTTCGGCTCGGAAGTCGTGGCGGAGGAGGGCGGGCGCATCCGGTTGGACCTGTCACGGGCGGTGCGGCTGACGTTGCTGGGTGCGGGGCTGCGGGCGGCCCATGTGGACGTGCTACAGGCCTGTACCGCGTGCGAGCCCTCGCGGTTCTTCTCCCACCGGCGTGACGCGGGGCGTACCGGACGCCACCTCAACCTGGTGGTAAACAGGTTCTAGGCGGGGAGCGCCGGCCGTTTTCTTGACGCTCTCCGACGTGCCTTCCTATCCTCGGAGGGACTTTCATCCGTCGAGGCCCGTGCTCGAGCGCTCCGCCATCTTCCGCTTGCTCGCCGCAGCGCCGCTGTGCGCGCTGTGTGCTTGTGCCACCACCGCCGCCTCCCAGGCGGAGGTCGCGGCGCTGCAGGCGGAGCTGCGCACGCTGCGCGAGTCGCAGACGCGCCTGGTGGACCGGCTGGAGCGCCTGGAGGCGCATGCCGCCGTCGACCGCGCGCGGGACCCTGGTGCCCCCGCGGCGAAGCAGTCCTCCACGGTTCCCGTGCGAGTCACCGCGCTGGAGCAGGGTGGGGCGCTGACGTCGACCCCGGACCTGGCGGTGGTGAAGCTCAAGCCGCGCTTCGAGCCCGCGCCCAAGCTGTCCACGCAGGTGGCGGTGGTGGAGCCCGAGTCCGAGCAGGTGGAGATGTTCATCAGCTCGGTGCCGGACGGCACGCCTGGGTCCGCCTCGGGTGGCACCACCCTGGCGTCGACGGGTGGGGCCACCATGGTGACCACGCGGGAGGATGACCCCGCGGACCAGCCGGACCCGGATGTGCTCGAGGCCGACTACGAGAAGTCGGTGTCGCTCCTGCGCACCGGCAACGTGGAGGGGGGCGTGCAGCGCCTGCGCCGCTTCTCCGAGGAGAACCCCCGCCACCCGCGCGCGGACAACGCGCTGTACTTCAGCGGGCTGGGGCAGATGGGGCTCAACGAGTTCAAGGACGCCGCGAAGTCGTTCGAGCGGCTGATCGCCACCTATCCCGCCGGGGACGCCATGCTGGACGGCATGCTCCGGCTCGCCGAGTGCCGGATGCGGCTCAACCAGGCCGCGGATGCCCGGGCTCTCTACACGCGCGTCGTCACCCAGTTTCCGGGGACGGCCGCCGCCACGCAGGCGGAGCAGCGGCTCGCCGCCCTCCCGCAGTGAAGTCTTCTTCGAAAGGATGTCGTGCGATGCGCACCCGGATCCTCACCTCGCTGATGTTGAGCCTCGCCGTCGCCCCCGCCTGGAGCGCATTCGCGCAGCAGCAGGAGGGCAGCGACCCGGAGGACACCGAGGCCGGCGGTGAGACGGAAGGCGCGGAGGTCATGGACGAGGCGCCCGAGCGCCCCTCCGGCACCAACGTGACGCTGCCGCCCGGCGCGGCCAAGGGCCGTGACAGCGCCCCCGGCGTGGTCCACACCGTCGAGTCCGGTGACACGCTGTGGGACCTGTCCTCGCGCTACCTGGGCAGCCCCTGGTACTGGCCGAAGGTCTGGTCCTACAACCCGGAGATCGCCAACCCGCATTGGATCTACCCGGGCAACCAGGTGAGCTTCTTCGGCGGGGGCGAGGAAGTGCCCCAGCGCGTGGAGACCGGCGACGACACCGTCGACGTGGCCGCCCCCACGGAGCTGTCCGGCGGGGACATGGTCTCGGTGTCGGGCAAGATTGGCTACGACGTGTCCTCGTCGCGGCCGGTGACGACGCAGGGCTTCGTCACCGCCCGTGAGCTGGAGGAGGCGGGCCGCATCGAGGGCTCCCCGAACGGCGCGCTGATGCTGGCCTTCCCGGACAACGTCTACGTGCGCTTCAAGCGCAAGGCCGACGCCAAGGTCGGTGACCGCTACGTCGTCTTCCACACCACGCAGAAAGTGAAGCACCCGCGCTCGGGCAAGGAGCTGGGCTTCCTGACGGACTTCGTGGGCACGCTGCGCGTGGTGCGCGTGGACAAGGGCGTCGTCACCGCGCAGATCGTCGACACCTGGGACGGCATCGAGCGTGGCGACCTGGTGGGCCCCTACGGCGAGAAGCTCAGCGAGCGCGTCGCCCCCCGGCCCAACACGAAGGAACTCAACGCCACCGTCGTGACGGCGCTGGTGCCGTACCTGTCGCTGCTCGGCGAGCACAACACCGTGGTGCTGGACAAGGGCAGCGCGGATGGCGTCCAGCTGGGCAACACCTTCCTCATCCTCCGCCAGGGCGACCCGTCCCGGCAGGTGCTGGGCAAGCCGGAGCTCCCCCCGCCGCCCGCGTCCGACAAGGCGCTGCCGTGGGAGAACATCGGCACGTGCATGGTCACCGAGGTGAAGGAGCGCACCAACAACTGCCTGATGATGCGCTCCACCGAGGAGATCAACACCGGCGACCGCGCGTACATGCGCGTCAGCCCCGCCCCCACCGCCAGCCGCTGATTCCGGCAGGAAAAGTGCATCCCCTCCCGTCCAGGAGGGGTTGAGTGCTTGACCGGTGGCGGTCCGGTGTTTATGTGTCGCGCCCCTCCCTGCGGACCCATCTTCTATATAGGTGGGAATGGAGGGGGGTTGGGTATGGCGGACGCTGAGACGGACAGCCTCACGGCGGAACAGCAGGCATGCCTGGCGCTCTGGGCCGTTCCCGGCCTGGGGCCGAGGACGCTGGCCGCCTTGCGCGCATTCGCCGACGGTCGTCTCGCTCCCCTGGCCGCGACTCCGGTAGGAGACTGGGTGTCCGAAGCGCCGGTTTCCCCACAAGTTCGTCGTCGGCTGGCGACCCTGGAGCGGCTCCCCGTCGTCGCGGAGCGGTTGCAGGAGGCGTGTCACGCAGGAGGCATGCGGGTGGCGTTCGCCGAACAGCGGACCTATCCGGAGCGTCTCAAGCAGGTGGAGGACGCGCCGCCCCTGCTGTTCCACCGGGGCCAGCCCGGGCCGCCGCGCAGGCGGGTGGCCATGGTGGGCAGCCGACATCCGGATCAGGGTTTCCTGCCTTTTGCCCGTGCCTTCGCCCGTCAGGTGGCCGAGGGTGGGGTGGGGGTGGTGTCGGGT
>NZ_JABUMQ010000447.1:0-7474 GCF_013336645.1 Myxococcus sp. CA039A
GGTACAACCGGCGCACGCTCATCCACAGGCGCGAGGTTTAGCGCAGGCGCGGCGTTGAGCTGCGGCGCAGGCGCAGCGTTGGGCTGAGGCGCGGCGCTGGGCTGAGGAGCTGCGTTGGACTGAGGCGCGGGCGCGCAGTCGAGCAGAGGCGCAGGCGCGGTGTCGAGCTGAGGCGCGGGCGCGGCGTCGAGCGGAAGCTCATGCGCAATGTCGAACTGAAGCTCAGGCCCGGCGTCGATCGGAAGCTCAGGTCCGGCGTCAATCTGAAGCGCAGTCTCAATCCCGGGTGGGGTGGCCCACGGCCTGAGCGCTCGTGCCATCTCCTCGGCATCAGCGAAGCGCTCCGCGGGCTTCTTGTGCAGCGCGCGTGCAAGCACTCGCGAGAAGTCCTCGGGCACGTCCGCCCGAATCGCTGAGGCGAGTGGCGGCACCCGCTCCACGATGGCGGAGAAGAGCGCCACCGTGTCGGCGACGTCGATGGGCTGCTTCCCCGTCACCATCTGGTACAGACACGCACCCAGCGAGTAGAGGTCCGCGCGCGCGTCAACGGGCTGGCAACGCACCTGCTCGGGCGCCATGAACGACGGCGTCCCCACCCAGGCTCCCGCCTCCGCGCCCACCGCCGAGGCGTCGTCCTCGTGGAGCAGCCTCGCCACACCGAAGTCCAACACCTTCACCTTGTCACCCGTCTCGCTCGAGACGATGAAGAGGTTGTCCGGCTTGATGTCGCGGTGGATGACCCCAGCGCGATGCGCGGTCTCCAGCGCGGACAACGTCTGCAGCGCGATGGCCACCGCGCGCGCGACGGGCAGGGGACCCTGCTGCTTCAGCAGGAGTCGGAGCGTCTGACCCTGGAGCAGCTCCATCACCATGAACGGAGGCTCGTCCGGGTTGCACTGGAAGTCCTTCACCTCGACCAGGTGCGGGTGCTGGAGCCCCGCGATGGCGCGCGCCTCCCGACGGAAGCGCGCGAGCACGGCCTCGTTGTCGAGGAGGTGCTGCTGGAGCACCTTGATGGCCACCGCGTCGGTCTCGTCGAGCTCCGCCGCCTCGTAGACGATGCCCATTGCCCCCACGCCAATCCTCTGGCGCAGCTGATACTTCTGACCCAGCAATGTCCCGACCGAAGCTGACGAGCGGCTCATGAATCAACCGGTATACCCAAGCCGCCCACATGGCGAGGGGTATCCGCCTGATGACGTATGTTTCAGTCGTTGATACCGGGAAATCTCAGACGAGCCCGAGGTACCGAGCCTGTTTCATGCGCGGAGGTTTCCATGAATATCTCGCATCGTGAGCGAATGGTTCTTGGCGCGCGAGAGCCTGCTCCGTATCGAGTACCGGGACACTGGATTCAGAAGGTGACGCCCAGGCGAACCAGGTCCAGGTCCAGGTCGGTGATGGCGCGGTCCGTGCGGTCCTCCGTCATGGGATTTCCATACTGGAAGCTCACGTCGATGGCCTTGCGTCGCTGGTTCACGCTGTAGCCCATGCCGAGTCCGAGCATGGGCTCGAAGAAGAACCCAGAGCGTCGCGTCACGACGCGGTAGCCCACGTCCATCCCCAGGGTGACCTGGAAGCCATGTTCCTGCTCATACGTCAGCGCGGAGGCCCTTCCGAAGGGACGGAAATGCTGGCTGTCAAAGGTCCACATGCCGCTCAACCTGGGCTGGAAGAAGAAGCCCTGCCCACGAGCCCTGGGCGCGGGCTTCCACGCCAGGCCCAGGGTGACCTTGAGCTGCCGTATCGTGTCGCAGCGCATGGACTCGCGGTTGCAACTGTTGCGCGTCAGCATGGGCGTGACTTCGAGCACCCCCGTGGTTGTCTCCGAGAAGCTCCGGCCCACGCCAATCGGCACGGCGACGTGGAGCCGCTCCGTCATCGGCCCTCCCAAGAACAAGAAGGCGTGCGTCACGGGCGACAGCCAGATGGAGGTCTTCGGAATGGCCGCCGTGGACTCGGCCTGGGGCCTGGGGGACTCCGCCTGGGCACGAACCGCCGGGGCGAGGAGGAGCAGCGCGACGAAGGCGAGGCGAGTCAGACAGTCGCTCCTGTGGCTGGGTGGCGATTGTCTCCAAGCAACACCCATGCCTCGCGACGCCCCTCGCTTTTCCCCGGAGTCGCGGGAGTGGGCGAGCAGCCATCGCGACAGGATTGTCAGCACTCCCCACACCACGAGTTCCGGGCAGCGATGTCGCGGTGGCGGATGGACGGGCTCCAAATGAAAGGGGTTGGACGGCTCGAGCCATCCAACCCCTGTGCTTCATCTCCGGTGCGGCTCAGCGGGCGTCTAGAAATCCTTGACGCGATCCGCGAGGTCCGCGTTGTCGACGAACGCGTTGGTGTTGCCCTGGATGTTGGCCACGCGGCGGTTGCGCTCGATCTCCGCGGTGTCCACTCCGTCCAGCTTGTTCCACGCCTTGAGGGCGGCTTCCTCGTCGGCGGGAATGGGCTTGTTGTACGTGGACGAGAAGTAGAACATCGCGCGCGCCACGTTGCCCTTGTGGGAGTCGGGCGGCTCGAACACGGTGTTGCCCTTGGCGTCCGTGCCCAGCTTGGCGCCGTTGTGGCTCCACTTCACGTTCACCACTTCGCCGAACGGGAAGCTGCTGCGCCGCGAGTTGGCCTTGCTGTCGGTGGGGAACAGGTGGTGCAGGTCGCTCTTGGCGGCGCCCGTGGCACCCTTGGACTGCGGCCAGGTGTGCTCCACGTTCATCACGGAGCTGTTCGGAATCTTCCCGCCCTTGACCTCCACGCCCGTGTAGACGCACTCCACGTTGCCGGCGGCGTTCACGTCCAGGCTGGAGAAGATGATGTTGCGCGCCTCGTTGTAGCTGACCACCTTCTTGCCGGAGGCCGAGTCCCTCACGGCCTTCAGCAGCGCGTCGTCGCGCAGGCCGTCGAACGGGTCATCCGAGGGCTCCGGGTCCGGCTCGGGCGCCTTCGTCTCGGGGACGATGTTCATCCCCCACTGCTTCAGCGTGCCGATGTCGCCCTTCGCGGTGTCCTTCACCTCGAGCTTCCAGGTGCCCTTCGTGGGCTCTCCCGCGAAGTCCTTCAGGTCGAACGAACCCTTGAGGTCATCCGCGGAGCCGCCCTGGCGGTTGGACACCACCGCGCTCTTGCCCGACGGGGACGTCAGCGTCACCGTCAGGTCACCCCGGTAGGTGTGCGCGATGTCCAGGTCCAGCTTGAGCGACTCCACCTTGGCGTCGTCCGCGACGTCCAGCGTGCTGGTGACGGTGGCGTTGTCCTGGATGGCCGCGTTGGGGCTCGTGCTGGGGGTCAGCGGCGTCGCCGCCGTTCCCGTCGCGGCCTTCGCGCTCGGGGCCGCCGCGTTCGCGACGGTGGGGGCGCCAGGCACGAAGACGGAGCCGAGCTTCGTCAGGAGGGAGGGGGTGAGGCCCGCGAGTCCCTGCCGCGAGGGCTCGAACTCGTTGCGCGCCGGGGCAGGTGCCCGGGGTGAAGACGTTTCACGCGCGGTTTCAGTTTCGGTCGGGCGAGCGGAGAGGGGCGAGCGGCGGGGGCCGACGACACTGGTCATGCGGGCATTATCGGCCCCGTTCCCCCTGAGGTTGTCACTTCCGCGCGGATTTTTTGACGCAGCCGGAACCGCTGGAAATTCCAGGGGTATCACACCGGTGTTTCATGGCTCCGGCGCGGGCGGGACGTCCTACCGGCGGATCAGCTCGGAGAGGGCCTGACCTTCGGCGCCCACGCCATCCAGCCGCACGAAGTCGACCGAGAAGGGCCAGGACGTCTTCACGAAGATGTGGACCAGTTGGGCCGTGTTGGCGCCGAACTTCGTCCAGGCCTGCACCGAGCACTGACCGCGCACCAGGGTGGTGGTGATGTCGATGGGGCGATCCGGAAATGACCGCAGGCGGATGCGCACCCGCCCACCCTCGGCGGTGGACTCCACCTGCTGCGCGTCCTCGAGTCCATAGGCGGGAAGCTCGATGCTCAGCAGCGCTTCGACCTCCGCTTCGCCCCGCTCCAGCATCCGCCAGTACACGTGCACGGGACGCGCGCCGACAGGGCGGCAGCCCTCATCCAGGGCCACGGCGTAGTGGACCTGGTTCCGGTTCTCGCTCCGGGAGAGGAAGAAGGCGGACGGAGCCTGGACGGTGGGCTCCGCGGCGACTCGCGGAGCGAACGCCAGCAGCACCGCGGTGACGGCACTCGTGAACCCGGTCTTCGGAAACATTCGGTCCCCCTGTTTCGGCGCGGTGCCGTGGGTCAGGTCTGGAGGCGCTGGACTGGTTCAACACCCCAGGGCCCTCGAGCTGTCACCCGGCCGAGGCGCTTCGGCGGGCGCTGCCTAGCACGGAAGACGAGGGAGGTCCGCAATTTGGTGTGGCGGAAGATGCAACTCCTGACACCACGGCCCGGGCCCGGTGAGGTTTGACCCCGTCCGGACCCGGGCCGCGTGGCCGGGAGGTGGCGAAACGTTTCAGCTCCACCGAAGCCGCTTACGGCGTGGTGATGAGGGAGCTGACGGCATCCGCGCTGCTGTAGGGCACCTGCTCGTGGGTCGTGAACGGGTGGCGCTCCATGTCGAAGCCGGGGGCGTCGATGGCCCTCACACGCAGGTAGTAGATGCTGTCCGGTAGGAGCACGTCGGGCGGCAGTCGGACCTGCGTGGCCGAGCCGGGCACATAGAGGCTCGTCGTCTGGAAGGCGAAGTTCAGGTCCGGGTCATACCGGTAGAAGGCCACCCGGTAGGCATTGGGCGTGCCGAGCGTGGGCGGTGCCCAGGCGATGACGGGGCTTGCGGAGCCCACCTCGCGCGGCACGCTCGCGGGCACGCCGTCGATGGTCAGTGAGCGGGGAGGGGACACCCGGGGCTGCAGCGGCCCCGCGATGAGATTGTCGAGCGTGTCGACCGTGGAGATGGTGCCCGAGATGGCGATTGAGTTGCCCGAGCCGTCCGGCAGCGGGGCGGAGTGCCGGAAGCTGTAGCCCGAGGCGCCTACGACACCCCAGTTCTGGGGAAACGGATTGCCGAACTTCAGGCGGGTCGTGTAGTCGAACGAGGAGGCTCGGGGCAGGCGGAGGGTGAGCAGCTCACCCGAGTAGCCGATCCAACCCTTGGACAGCCCATGCGCGGCGGGCAGGACCTGGAGCGTGGGCGTCCAGGGCGCCGCCAGCGGGTGTACCTCCGAGGCGAAGCGAGTGAACGCGGGCAGGCGCCACTCCACGGGGAACTCGCGCATCCTCACGGGCTGGAGCATGCCGGAGACCGGCAGCGGGCTGACCCCGTCCGGCGCGAAGTCGAACGCGCCCACTTCCAGGGAGCGCTCCACGGCGGCGTAGCCCACGGGTGTCCCATCCGACAGCGCTTGCGCGCTGAACTGGCTCAGTTGATTGACATACATCCGGTCTCCGCGCGCGGCCTCGAAGATGGGGATGTTGTAGCCACTGCCGAGCGACAGGCTGGCCTGGTTGGTGAGGATGGACGTCTGCCCCCTGGGGACCATCTCGAAGAGGTCCATCCAGCCGAACAGGTCCACCTGCCCGGAGGTGAGCTGGAGGCTGGAGCCGGGCTGCAGGTTTCCGGACCCGGATGGCGTCCACGGCGCCAGGTTCAAGAGGTTGATTTGCAGGGGCGCCCAGTTGAACTCCGAGTAGACGGCATCGTCCCGGCCCAGCCGGTTCCTGCCGACGTCCACGTGGCGCGCGGACGTGATGACGTGGGTGGTCCCCCTGTGCAGGTAGTACGGCCCCTGGGGCACTCCCCGGAACTCCCAGCCACCGGGCACCGCGGAGCCCAGAATCAGCGAGAAGGTCGCGCCCTGGGGCACGAGGATCTCAGGGGGATTGGCAGACAGGTCCTCGACCTGCTCGGAGATGCCCACCGAGGTGAAGAAGCGCGTGGTGCTCGTCACCAGCACGGTGTCGGCAGACGGTCCGCCATCCGTGGGCGGCGGAGTGCCTGCGTCGGGTTCGCAGCCCGCGCCCGTGGGCTCGCCCATCCAGGTCCCGTCCCCCGTGGGGCCCGACCGTGGGTCGATGGTGGAGAGCCCGTCCGCCAGTTCCATCGAGTCCGCGGGCGCATCCCCACAGCCCACCAGCCATGCGGCGCAGGCTGAAACCAGTACGACAGAAAATCGCGGCAATTGCATGAAGACCTCCAGGGAGCGTTAGGAATTCACACCCTAACCGCGGCTCCTGACGGTGTTCATGTCATGGACTGACAGCCCTTCACTGCGCAAGCATTCACGAGGTGTCTGCGCAATTCGAGCCGGGCAGGTGTCATGCCTTTTTGGCCCTGCGTCCGAAATGACAGACTTCGAGGGGAGGCCACTCGAACCGCGCGAATGGCCTCCCCGGAACACCGGCCCTGCTGGGGCCGGTGCCTACTGGATTTGTTTGATCAGGAGTGTCGCGGAGACGGCCCGCGTGCCGCCGGCGAGAGGCGTAATCGTCAGGGCCGGCGAATTCCCAGCGGGATTGCGGACGGTCAAGAGCGAGTTCACGGAGCTCGTCGTGATCAACACGTGGTTCATGATCTGGGACGTTCCCGTCGCCCTGCCAGCCACGGTGCTGATCTGCTCCACCACCCCTGAGCCGCTGTCGAGCCCGAGGATGAGCTGGCCGGCCTCGCTGACGCTGACCTGCCAGGAAATTTCATAGACGCCAATCGCTGGCAGGACGAACTCGCTGGCGCTGGCCCGGCTGATTCCGCTCGTCGCACCGTCGCGAGGGAAGTCCACCGCGGACGCGGCCGCGACCGTGGCGGCGTTGTCGGGCGGCATCAGCGCATAGAAGTAGCCGAAGGCCAGGGTGTCACCCGCGGGGCCCGGAGCTCCGTTGCAGACGTAGTTGACGCCAGAAGCGGAGGTGTACTGGACACCGCCCGTGGGGCAGTTCACCCCAGGGGGCTCGGACGCCCCGACCACGGACTCCCCGGCAGGACCCGTTGCACCGGCAGGACCCGTTGCGCCGGCGGGCCCGGCAGGCCCCGCGGGGCCGGTGTCACCCGTCTCGCCAGCGGGCCCCGTCGCACCTGCGGGGCCGGTTGCGCCGGCAGGGCCCGTAGGGCCGGTGGCACCTGTATCCCCGGTAGGACCGGCGGGGCCAGCAGGACCGGCAGGACCGGTGGCGCCAGCAGGGCCGGCGGGACCGGTCGCACCCGTCTCGCCAGCAGGACCGGCAGGACCGGTGGCGCCAGCAGGGCCCGCCGCGCCGGTGGCACCCGTCTCGCCGACAGGCCCCGCGGGACCGGCAGGGCCGGTGGCGCCAGCAGGGCCGGCGGGACCAGTGGCACCCGTCTCACCGACAGGCCCCGCGGGTCCCACGGGGCCAGCAGGGCCCGCCGGGCCCGTGGCACCGGCAGGACCAATAGGACCGATAGGGCCGATGGGCCCCGCGGGTCCCTGCGCTCCGGTGGCGCCTGGCAACCCCGGCGGTCCGCTGGTTCCCTGGGGCCCTTGTGCCCCCTCGGGCCCCGCATCACCCACGGGCCCCTGGG
>NZ_JABUMQ010000448.1:0-7426 GCF_013336645.1 Myxococcus sp. CA039A
GGGAAGGGGAAATGGGGAGCCCACCTGCCGGCCGCTTTTTCGTGTCGCGTCAGGGTTGAGGCAGGTCGGCGAGCCGCTCGCCAATGGGGGGATGGCTCTGTCCCTTGAGGACGACCCAGCGGGGGGGCGCGGGGTCCATCTTGTTCACGCGGGCGGCCTTCACCAGCATTCGGCGGAACGCGTCGACGTCGTGGGTGAGGCGCAGGGCGTAGCGGTCCGCCTCGCGCTCGCGCTCGCGAGAGAAGGCCCCGGCGATGGGGCCGCCGACGAGGAGGACGCCGGACAGGAGCAGGGAGAGCAGGGGGAGGGTTCGGATGTCCGCGAAGCGCGTGGTGCCGAACCAGCCTCGCGTGGAGGCGGCGCGCAGGAGTCGGTCGATGGCGAAGAGGAGCGCCACCAGGGCCAGCGAGGAGGCGATGCGGCCGGGCCACTTCGGCTCATGCACATGGCCCGCCTCGTGAGCCACGGCGGCGAGCACCTCGTCCTCGGTGAGCTCCTGCAGGATGATGTCGTTGAGGACGATGGTGCGCGTGGGGCCCTGGCCCGCGAAGTACGCCTGGAGCCGCCGTGAGGCGATGGAGGTCTTCTCCACCAGCACGTCGGAGAAGGCGATGTCCGCCTGGGTCATCAGCTCCGTCATCCGCGTGCGCAGGGGGCCCGCGGGAAGGGGGTGCTGGTCGAAGTAGAGGCGCCCCCGGTACGGGTCCAGCGCGGAGGAGACGAGCAGGAGCAGGGCGACGGGCACACCCAGAATCCACCACCAGTGGCGCGTGCGACGGGCCAGGCCGTACAGGCCGATGACGAGCGCCGCGATGGCGAGCGCCCCCAGCAGGTGGCCCTTGAGCATGTCCCGGGCGAAGGCGGCCGGGGTGTAGTTGGACATGCCGTGCTGGTGCTCCAGCGAGTACGCGAACCAGATGTCCACCGGCGCGTAGACGAGCTTCACGAACAGGTCCGTCATCAAGGCGAAGAGGACGGCCGCGCCCCAGCCCGACTCACCCCACAGCCGGTCCATGGCGCGAAAGAAGGCGCGGCTGACGGGGGCGGTGCGCAAGAAGCCGAGCCTGCGCTCCATGCCGGCCGCGGCCGCCGTGGCCATGCGGAAGAAGGGGCGGACGAGCACGCCCAGGAGCAGCGCCAGCAGGGCCAGCCGCGCGAAGGGGTCCACCGCGGCCCGGACGTAGTAGGGCAGGTGGTAGGCGTGAATCTCCGCCAGTTGCTCGGGCGTGAAGAGGGGCTCCATGCGAAGTCCCCAGGCTACGCCGCGCGGCCCCTGGCTGCCCAGCCAGGGGTGGTCCACCGGTCTACGTATGGGGCTCCAGCTCGGAGGCGGGTGGGGCGGGGACGGGCTCCCCTTCCGCGTCCGCCAGGAGCAGGGCCTTCACCTTGGCGAGGCTCTCCCTCGTGCGGTCCACGAAGGCGCTCTGCGAGCCGATGCGTTCGGCCGTCTCCAGGGTGCGCTCGTAGATGTTGATGGACTTGGTGAGCAGCACGCGAATCTTCTTCCGCAGCTCCTGCCGGTAGACGACGGACTCCTCGGCGTTGAGCTCCGAGGGCGCCGGTGAGCTCACCATCTGCGCGTAGAGGTCCTCGTACAGCGCGCCAATCTGCGAGCCCGCGGCGGTGGCCCAGTAGCCGTTGCCCACGCGGATGGAGCGCAGGTAGTGCCCTTGCGCGGACAGGAGGAGTTCCGCCTTGTAGTTGAGGTCCTCGGCGAGCTTGTCGGCGCCCTTGGCCGGGTCCAGCTTCACGTTCTCGTAGTGCAGCCGGTACAGCTCCCCCATGAAGAAGTGCGCCTGCGCGGGGAAGTAGTCATCCACCTCGTCCTTGTCGGCCAGGGCCTCGTAGGACGAGATGGCCTTGCGCAGCGTGGCCTCCGCGGCGTCGGTGCGGCCCGCCTCCAGCTCGCAGACGCCCTGCTGCACCCGGGCCTCGATTCGGCGGTTGGCCGGGAGGTCCTCGCGCGCGGCGATGGTGGTCAACACCGCGATGGCCTCGTCGTAGCGCTCCAGGTGGTACTGCGTCTCCGCCACGCGGAAGGACGCGTCCAGCGCGTCACCCTGGCCTTTGGCCGGGTCCGCCAGCTCGGAGAAGCGGTGCCACGCCTCCTCCCACTCCTTGAGGCGCTGGTGGGCGAGGCCCGCGTTGTAGAGAGATGAGCGACGGTGCTGGCTGTTGGGGTGGAAGTCCGCCAACCGGCCGAAGTAGCGCGCCGCCTGCTTGAAGTCGTTGGCCGCGAAGGCCGACGTCCCCCCGGCGAAGAGCTCCTCGTCGTTGAGCTTGTCCAGCTCCAGGTCCGCCGTCACCGTCACGGCGTCGAACTGGAGCTCCTGCTTCGGGCCTGACTCGGAGGCCTCCGGACGCGCGGCGCTGCCCGTCGTCCGACATCCGGTGACGCCCAGCCCCAGGGCCACTACCCACCACCAACGGCTGACCGACATGTACGTCCGCTCGCTTCCCGTCACGGAATGCGCCTCCTGGCCTTGCCGCCTCAGGACAACGCACCGTCCCTCGGAGTTCCCACCGCTCAGGTGGGCGCGCCCAGTTTAATGCGTCCCCCTGTTTCGTGCCGCCCCGGCTGGCCGCCTCCCGGGCGGGCCTGGCCGGGTGCTCGGTCCAGACCTCAGAAGGTGTCGTCGCCGAGCAGGAAGCGGCCCGTCTGCCACAGGCTGGTGATGTCGTGTACGTCCAGTCCGAAGCGAGGCACCTGAATCAGGGGGATGCCCGGGCAGGCGGCCTGGAGCTGGGCGATGCCGCGTCCATCCTGCTCGGCCAGGACCTGGAGCTCGCGCAGCGTCTCCTCCACCTTGGCGCGTCGGGTGGGCGTCAGCGTGGCGGCGTCCGCCCACATGGCCTCGGTGGGCAGCGGGTGGACGCGATTCACCACCAGCGCCACCACCTCCATCCGGTGCTGCTTCAACAGGGTGTTGAAGTGGATGGCCTCATCCATGCGCTCCGGATGCGGGCTCGTCACCAGCACGAAGCCCGTGGTGGCGTCCTCCAGAAGGGCTCGCACGCCGCGCGCGCGCTCGCGGAAGCCCTCGTTCATGCCGGACAGCGACAGCATGAAGCTGGACAGCTCCTGGAGCATCTCCGTGCCGGTGAACTTGGACAGCGCGCGCAGCACGTAGCCGCTGCGGTTGAACAGCGACAGGCCGAACTTGCCTGCCTTCAGCGCGGGGGCCAGCAGCCACTTCGCCGCCTCGTTGTCCAGGAAGTCGAGGACGCGGTTGGGCGCGTCGAGGAAGTCCAGGGCGTGGGCCGTGGGCGGTGTGTCGAGCACGACGAGCTCGTACTCGCCCTTGCGGCGCAGCTCCCACACCTTCTCCATGGCGATGTATTCCTGGCTGCCCGCCAGGGCCGTGGAGAGCGACTGGTAGAAGCGGTTGGCGAGGATGCGCTCGCGCTGGTCGGGCGGCGCGACGCGGGTGATGAGGTCATCCCACGTCTGCTTCATGTCCAGCATCATCGCGTGGAGGGACGCGCGGGCCGTCACGCCCAGCGGCTCCAGCGCGGAGGACGGCACCTGCGTCTCCGCGTTGCCCAGGGCGGACAGGCCCAGCGAGTTGGCCAGGCGCTTCGCCGGGTCGATGGTGCACACCAGGCTGCCGCGGCCGTCCACCGCCGCGCGCAGGGCCAGGGTGGCCGCGACTGTCGTCTTGCCGACACCGCCGGAGCCGACGCAGATGAGGACGCGCTTCTTGGCGAGCGCGGGACCGAGGGCCGTCGTGCTCACTTCTCCCCCATCACCAGTGCTTCGAGGTGGCCCATGACCTGTTCAATCGCATCCCGACCGAAGGTGGGGAGGTACAGCCGGGGGACGGTGAACACCGGCGCGTGAAGGTTGCGCTCCAGTTTGGTGCCCGCGAGCACCGTCAGCGACGCGCGGTCATGGTTCGCTTGCGCCACCCGGTGCAGCTCGGGGTGGCCCACCAGCGCTTCCAGGTCCGCCTCCGTGAAGCGCTCCGGGATGGACTGGTTGAGCACCGCCGCGTGCGTGCGGATGTGCACCTTGTCCTTGAGCGCCGCGTGCAGCTCCAGCGCCTCGTTCACCGGCATCTCCTCCGGGAGCGCCACCAGCACCGCCGCCGTCACCGACGGGTCCACCAGCAGGTCTCGCATCTTCTGCGCCTCGCGGGACATGGGCCCCTGGGGCACCGTCTGCACGAGCACGTGCGGCACGCTGAGGAAGGAGATGGCGTGACCGGTGGCCGGCGCGTCCAGGACGATGGTGTCGAAGCGCCACCTGCCGTCGGGGAGCTTCTCCTGCAGGTGGTACATGATCTTCCCCAGCAGGACGAGCTCCTGCAGGGACGGGATGAAGCGCAGGAAGTAGCGCACCAGCCGGTTCTCGAAGACCGTTTTGTAGAGGGCCTCGAAGCGCAGCACCATGAGGCCGTACTCGCGCATGGCCTCCTGCGGACGCACGTCCACCGCCCAGAGGTTCTCTTCCAACAAGGTGACTTCGGGGCCAGCGGCGGGGTGCTCCAGGAAGCGACTGATGCGCTCCTGCGTATTCACCTCGCACACCAACGTCCTTCGCCCCGCGCGCGCCGAGCGAAGGGCGAGCGCCGCGGCAACCGTGCTCTTGCCCACGCCGCCCTTGCCGGAGACGACCCACAACCGCTTGTCCAGGAGCCCTGCCATAAGAGAGCGGCGAACCGTAGGAATCGTGTCTCCAGGAGTCAACGCGTTTGGCCAAGGGGTGTTGCCCTGCTTGACACGTCGCGTTGCCCCCTCGCAGAGTGCGGCGTCTTTTTCCCGACGTCCTGTTGGCGGGTGTCTCCCGCGCGGGTGAAGCTCCTGATTCCCATGCTCAAGAACAACCCGATGATGAAGAAGCTCGTCGAGACGGGCGAGGAGCGCGTCGGCAAGCTGGCGCAGCAGCTCCTGTCGAACGAGAAGTTCGTGGCGACGGTGCAGACGCTGGTGTCGCGCTCGCTGGCGGCGAAGGGCACGTTGGACAGCGCCCTGCGCTCGGCCCTGTCGGCGATGAACCTGCCGTCCACCGCGGACCTGGAGCAGCTGCGCGCGAAGGTGGATGACCTGGAGCGGCTGCTCGCGTCGGTGGAGAGCAAGGTGGACACCCTGGTGGCGCAGAAGGCGCCGTCGTCGAAGAAGTAAGCACCCGGACCCGAGCCGGGGAGTCCAAGGCCCATGCGGCGCATCGCCTTCATCAACGAGAAGGGCGGCACCTGCAAGACGACGCTGGCGGTGAACACCGCCGCGTGGCTCGCGAAGGAGCGGGACTTGCGGGTGCTGCTGGTGGACCTGGATACCCAGGGGCACGCCGGCAAGGCGCTCGGCCTGGACGTGCGCACGCTTTCTCGCAACGTCTTCCACCTGTTGACCGACGACTCGGTCCGCCTCGAGGACGTGGTGCGCCCCTCGGCCGTGCCCGGACTGGATGTGCTGCCCGCGTACAAGGAGATGGCGGACTTCCCCGTGGTGGTGGCGGCGGACGCTCGCCGGGCCCACCGGCTGGCGGACCGGTTGGAGGCGGCTCGGGAGGCGGGCTACGACGCCGTCGTCTTCGACTCGCCGCCGTCCATGGGGCTCACGACGCGCAACATCCTCGTCGCCGCCACGGAGGTGGTGGTGCCCGTGGCGCTGACGTACCTGGCGCTGGACGGTTGCGCGGAGGTGGCGGACACGGTGCGGCAGGTGGGTGAAGCCGAGGGACGTCCGGAGCTGAGCGTCACCAAGGTGGTGCCCACGCTGTACCGGAAGACGGCCCTGGCCACGGCGATTCTGGAGCGGCTCCGGGCGTACTTCCCGGACTCACTGGCCACCACGCCCCTGGGCTACGACGTCAAGGTGGACGAGGCGCAGAGCCACGGGAAGACCATCTTCGAGTACGCGCCCCGGAGCCGAGGGGCGCGGATGCTGTCGGCCATCGCCGCGGAAATCCACGGTGGGCCCGCTCCCCGGAAACGGAAGCGGGCGGCGCGAGCCGACTAGGGCTCCTGCTTCTTCTGCTGCTCGAACTGCTCGAGCTTCTTCTCCAGCTCCTCCAGACGCTGGGTGAGCGACTGCATGTCGCGGCCCAGGGCGGGGAGGTTGCCGGTCAGGTTCTCGACGACGTGCTTGACGCGCTCGTCGATCTTCCGCTGCCAGTCCTCGAAAGCGCGCTGGCTGGCCTTGAGCAGGTCGGCGGGGGACAGGCCACCGGCGGCAGCCGAGTCAGCGGCCTGCAGGGGCTCCTCGGTGGTGGCGGCGGCTTCGGGGATGCCCGCCTTGGCGGCTTCCTCGCGACGCAGGAGCTTGTCGAGACGGGATTCCGCTTCCTCTCGGATGGAGGCGACGCGGGGAGTGACCTCCTTCTGGATGAAACCAGAGATGGACTCGCCGGGGTGACGGATGATTTCCCGGAGCACCGACAGCGGCATCTGGTTCTTCTTCTTCTCCTCCTCGAAGATGATCTGCGCGAGGGTGACCGAGGTCAGGTCTTCTTTCGTGCGGTTATCGACAATCCGCACCTCGGTGCCCTCCTTGATCATCGCGGCGATCTCATCCAGCGTCACGTACCTGCTCTCCACGGTGTCGTAGAGTTTTCGGTTCGTGTACCGCTTGATGATCTTCGGCTCCTTGCTCGGAGCGCCTGCTTGCTCGGCCTCGCTCATCGGTCTCTCCGCCCCTTTTGGGCTCGACTCAAAGCCAGCTTCCGTGTCTGAGTCTCGCAGGGGCGAACCTCGTACCAGAGGGGTTGGAGGCGAGCAAGCAGCGAGAACCCGACTCGCCGTACTCGCCCGGTGGCCCTATACTCGTCCCCGCCCCAGGCCTGAATGATCGTCAAGTGCGCGCGGTGCCAGACGCGGTTCAAGATCCCCGACGAGAAGGTGACCGATAAGGGGGTCAAGGTCCGCTGCACCAAATGTCAGAACACGTTCCGCGTCACCCGCGAACCTGGCGGGGAGGATGCCGGTGCGTCCTCGCCTCCCTCCTCGGCCGGGCAGGCCGACCCCTTCGCCGAGTTCGGTGTCGCTCCCGACCCCAAGGGCGTGGAAGTCACGCGCCCCGGCTTCTTCGCCCAGGGCGTCGCGGCCACGCGCGCTCTGTCGGGCTCGCCGTCCTCGTCCGAGAACCCCTCCTGGAACAGCATGGACGGGGAACTCGATACGGAGGACGGAGTCTTCCGCGAGCCCACGCGCATCGGTCCGATGCCGCGGCCTCCGCTCCAGGCTTCGGGCGCGCCGGGTGTCGCCGCGGCGCGCAACGGGGGCGCCGTGCCCCTGCCCGCACCGCCCGAAGCCATTCGTCCACCTGTCGACACTTCGACGGGGCTGTACGGCGGCGCGGTGCCCCCTCCTGTCGAGGATGGCGCGCCGATGCCGGCTGGCGCCGTGCCCTTGCCGGGCTTTGCCCCCAGTTCCCCGCGGGCCGGGCCGGGAGTTGCCTCCCCTCGGAGCGCGCCACCGGGTGGGAT
>NZ_JABUMQ010000449.1:0-7354 GCF_013336645.1 Myxococcus sp. CA039A
GTTCTCCAGGTCCAGGCTGTCGCGCAGGTCCGCGAGCGGATCCACCTCTTCCGGAGGTGACGGCATGGGCATTCGCAGGTTACCGCCCGGCGGCGCGGCCTACCAGGGACGCGTGACGAGACAGGTCGGTTCGGGCTCCTGGACGCTGGGAGGCCGCACGGACCCCTCGACGCCGGGGCTCCCGGGCGTTAGCCAGTGGGGGAAACATCACACCTCGCCTTGCCCTCCTGGGGGGCGAGTGCCAGCTTCGGACGCTCCTATATGGCCATCCGCTACGCGCTTCCCAACGGGCTCACCGTCGTCTTCGACGAAAACCACGCCGCCAAGGTCGCGGCATTCCAGGTCTGGGTCAAGGTCGGCAGCGCCGACGAGCGCCCCGACCAGGCGGGCCTGGCCCACCTGCACGAGCACATGCTCTTCAAGGGCACCGAGCGGCGAGGCCCCGGCGAAATCGCCCGCGACGTGGAGGCCCACGGCGGCGAAATCAACGCCTGGACGTCGTACGACCAGACCGTCTACCACATCGTCATCGCCAGCCAGTTCGCCCGGACGGGCCTGGACATCCTCGGGGACGCGGTGCGCCGCTCCTCCTTCGACGCCGAGGAGCTGGCGCGCGAAATCGAGGTGGTGTGCGAGGAAATCAAGCGCAGCCAGGACACGCCCTCGCGGCGCGCGTCGCGCGACTTGTTCTCCACCGTGTTCCAGACGCATCCGTACCGGTTGCCGGTGCTCGGCACGGCGGAGAGCGTGCGCGGGTTCACGCGGGAGAAGGTGCTGGAGTTCTACCACCGCTACTACACGCCCAAGAACCTGGTGCTCTCCGTCTCCGGAGACCTGAGCGAGGCGGAGCTGCGCGGGTGGGTGGACGAGATTTTCGGCGGGGACTGGGGCCGTCCGTACGAGGGCGCGGGGAAGCGTCCCGAGGAGCCCACGCCCACCGGCCGCCGCGTGCTCTTGCGCCCGGACGAGGTGAAGGAGGCCTGGCTGCACATGGCCTTCCCCATCCCCGAGGCCTCGCACGCGGACACGCCCGCCATGGATGTGCTGGCGATGATTGTCGGCCAGGGTGACGCCTCCCGCCTGACGCGCGAGGTGAAGCGCAAGCACAACCTGGTCAACGACATCCACGCGTTCTCCTACACGCCGCAGGACCCGGGCCTGTTTTCGATGTCGATGACGCTGCAGCCGGGCAACCTCGAGCGGGCGCTGGAGGAGGCCTCGAAGGCGCTGGCCACGCTGCGCGTGACGCCGGTGGCCGCGGACGAGCTGTCCACGGCGAAGGCGCTGCTGGAGGCGGAGGCCGTCTACCAGCGCGAGACGGTGCAGGGCATCGCCCGGAAGATGGGCTTCTACCAGTCCGGCATGGGCAGCCTGGAGGCGGAGGCGCGCTACTACGAGGGCATCCGCTCGCTCACGGCGGAGCAGGTGCGCGCGGCGGCGGAGAAGTACCTGCGCTTCGACCACGCCACCGTCACCGGGCTTCTGCCGCACGGCACGACCTTCACGGAGGAGCAGGTCCACGCGGTGTTGGACCGGGTGGAACGCGGCCCCGTCGCCGCGCCTCCGGAGCGCAAGGCGAGCAAGGTCTCCGTGGGAGAGCCTTCGCTGCGCCTGGGGGCCAAGACGAAGGGCCCCAGCGAAATCATCACGGAGAAGCTTCCCTCGGGCGCGACCATCATGGTGCGCGAGGAGCCCGCGGTGCCGCTGTTCGCCATGCGCGCGGCCTTCATGGGCGGCCTGCGCTACGAGACGTCCGCCGACAACGGCCTCACCACGCTGCTGTCGCGCAGCCTGACGCGAGGCACGCCGACGCGGGACGCGGAGGAGATTTCGCAGCTCGTGGACATCTACGCGGGCAGCATGGGCGGATTGAGCGGGCGCAACTCGGTGAACCTGCGGGGCGAGTTCCTCTCGCGCCACTTCGAGTCGGCCTTCCGCCTGTTCGCGGACACGCTGTCCAACCCCTCGTTCCCCGAGGTGGAGGTGGCGCGCGAGCGCGCGCTGATGCTCCAGGACATCCTCACCCGCGAGGACAAGCCGTCCAGCCTCGCGTTCGACCTGTTCAACCGGACGCTGTACCGGACGCATCCGTACCGGCTGCCGACGCTCGGGGAGAAGGAGTCCGTGGAGGCCCTGGGGCCCGAGGCCCTGCGCGCGTATCACGCTCGCTACATGGACCCGTCCCAGCTCACGCTCACCGTGGTGGGCGACGTGAAGGTGGACGAGGTGCTCGCGCTGGCGCGGGAGTACTTCGGCGCCTCGCGAGGCAAGGCCGCCGCCGCGCCGAAGGTCACCGCCGAGGGTCCGCTGGAGGCCGCGCGCCAGGAGAAGCGCGTGCTGGCCAAGGCTCAGTCGCATCTGGTGATGGGGTTCCGGGGGCTGCGCATCAACGACCCGGAGCGCCACGCGCTGGAGACGTTGTCGGGCGTGCTGTCCGGGCAGGGCGGCCGGCTCTTCGTGGAGCTGCGCGACAAGCGCTCCATGGCGTACAGCGTGAGCAGCTTCGGCGTCGAGGGCATCGAGCCGGGCTACTTCGCCGCGTACATGGGCACGAGCCCCGAGAAGGTGGACGCGGCCCTGGACGGCATCCGCGCGGAGTTGAAGCGCATCCGTGACGAGCGCATCCCCGAGGAGGAGCTGGAGCGGGCGAAGCAGAACCTCATCGGCACGCACGAAATCGCGCTCCAGCGAAACGGCGCGCGCGCGGGGATGATGGCCATGGACACCGTCTACGGGCTGAACCTGGACAACTTCCTGCACTACGCGGAGCACATCGCCGCGGTGACGTCGGACCAGGTGCTCGAGGTGGCGCGTCAGGTCATCGACTTCGACAAGAGCGTGCTCACCGTCGTCGGTCCGTGAGTCGCGGGCCCGCCCTCTTCCACGAGGGTGGGCCCCGCGTCACGCTGAACTCATCGGAGCCTCAGGGGCCCGCTCTCTCGCGAGGGTGGGCCCTTTCGCATTCTCGCTCCGGGCTCGCTGGCCCGTGCCGACTCAGAGGTCGGTGCCGGGCATGGGCGGTGGAGGCGAAGGCTTCGCTTCCGGCTCGACGCCTGTCCCCAGTGAGAGCGCGGAGTCGATGGCCTCCAGCAACGGACCCGCCGGAGCCCCCGGCAGCGTCGTGCAGGCCCGGACCAGCTCCCGCTTGGTGCGAAGCCGGTTCGGATGCGTCTTGGCCTCTCGGGCCAGCGCCTCCGGGTCCACCGACGCGGCCAGCAACGAGGCGCAGGTGCGGAAGGTCTCCATCCGTGAGCGGTCCTCGTCATGGAGCAGCACCGGGGCTCCGTCCAACAGCAGGCCCGAGAAGCTCATCGTCCGCACCTCGTCGGCGCTCAGCACCAGCGTCCCATTCAGCGTGGCGCGCGGCTCGGGCGGAGGGCCATTGCCGCCCGCCAGCTCCACCACGCCGTCCGCGGGCTGGGGCTGACAGGGCACCTCGCGCAACGCCACCATCTCGTCGGCCTTGCGCGTCTCCTTCGTCTCGCCGCCCCGGTGGAGCTGGATGATGCCCGCCACCACCGCGGGCACGCCCAGTGACAGCAGCACCACGCCCCAGGTCGTCGCCACATCGCGGCTGGGGGCACCGTAGTGGCCACTCCGGTCGATGGAGTCCTTGTCCGGTGTGTTGGAGAAGAGCGTGCGCCCCAGCACCAGGAAGCCACCCACGGCGGTGAGGACACCCCCCGAGCTCACCGCCCCCGCCGCGCCTGGCGCGGAGCGGGTGGTGATGATGTCCTCGGTGTACTCGGCGTGTTGTTCGGTGCGGCAGATGTCCGCCGTCAAGAAACGCAGGGAGAGCTGGGGCCACCGCACCTCCGTGCGCGCGAAGGGCATGCGCTCCCCGAGCTGCGTCTCCTGGAGGTACGTGCGCAGGACGGGGCCTCGCTCGGTGCGCCGCTCCATATCCAGGGGCGTACACCCCACCGACAGCACCAACGCCGACGCCACCCACCGCTTCATGGCACTTCCCCCCGGAAAAAGGTCGTCACGTCCGGACAGTCCACGAGGAACCGGGCCGAATCCCCACAGGTGGGCGTGCGCCCCGGGGTGGTCCCCTCCCGGATGAGTGGCACCCGGCAGTCCAGGACCCGCTCCCGAGTGGGTACGGAGAAGGTGAAGTCCTCCGAGCCGCAGCCGGTCCGCTCCAACAGGGTGGCCTCGCAGCGGGTGTCCACGGCGAGCTGCTCGGCCACGCCGGGACAGGCCGACGTCTCGCAGAGGCGGTTGACGACATCCCGACAGACGGCGGCGTCGGGCGCTTCTGGGCCGGAGCAGGCGGTCAGCCAGGCCAGCGGCCACAAGATGAACAGGTGTCTCACGGCGCTCCCACGCTACGCACGGCGCGGTAAAAGGGCCCGCATGTCCCAGACCTATCTGTCACTCACCGTGGAGTTGCCCGAGGAAGCGTCCGAGGCCGTACAGGACCTCCTCCACGAGTCCGGTGCGCTCGGCCTCGAGGTACGAGACCGGGAGACTCCCCCCATGCCCGGCGTGAAGGCTCCGCCGGTGGGCGAGAACATCATCATTGGCTACTTCGAGGACCGCGAGACGGCCGAGGCCGCCCGCGAAGAGGTCGCCGAGTCCTACCCCTCCGCCCGGCTCAGCCTGGACGAGCAGCCCCAGCAGGACTGGAGCAACGAGTGGAAGTCGCTCATCAAGTCCGTCCATGTGGGCCGGCTGTGGGTGGGGCCGCCGTGGGACGTGGGCAATGCCCCCGCCGGGGCGGTGCGACTGGTGATTGAGCCGAAGATGGCCTTCGGCACGGGCGACCACCCCACCACGTCGCTGTGTCTGGCGGCGGTGGATGCGTTCATGGCGGACCATCCGGGCGCGAGCGTCCTGGACGTGGGCACCGGCACGGGGGTGCTCGCCATCGCGGCGAAGAAGCTGGGTGCGGGGCGCGTCGTCGCCACGGACAACGACCCGACGTCGGTGGAGCTGGCGCAGGAGAACCTGGCGGACAACGGCACGCCCGACATCGACGTGTCCGGCAAGGAACTGACGGCGGTGGAAGGTACGTTCGACCTGGTGCTGGCCAACATCCTCGCCAACACGCTCATCGAGCTGGCGCCGCTCATCGCCCTCAAGGCGAAGGACCGGTTGGTGCTCGCGGGCGTGCTGTCTCATCAGCGCGCGGACGTGGAGGCCGCCTACCGCAACCAGGGCTTCACCGTGCTGCCCGGTGCGACGCAGGGCGAGTGGGTGCGCATCGATTTGAAGCGCTGAAGTGCCCGAGTGAGGGCTCGCGTGCGGCGACCACGCGAGCCTGGACGTACGGCGCCCACGAAGCGCCGCCTCGGGGATGTGGCTCGCGCGATGCCCCCACCGGCGAGTGGGATCCTTCAGGGATGTGGCTCGCGCGGCGTCCTCACCCGCGAGTGGGCTCCTTCAGGGATGTGGCTCGCGCGGCGTCCTCATCGGCGAGTGGGCGCCTTTGGGGATGTGGCGAGACTCCTCGATGCGGCGTGGGCACGACAGCGTGTGGCCACGCGCCCGCGAGCGCGGAGGGTTACTCGACGGTCGGGCGCTTCACGAGCCGCAATTCCTTGTCGAGTTCCACGACGGCGGAGCCGAGTCCTCCGCTCTGCGAGCGCGAGTAGCGCACGTCATCAATCGTGACGCGCCACCCGGCCTCCGTCTGTGCCACCTGATACGTGGGCAAACGCAGCCAGTTGGCGAGGCCACGCAGATGCGGCGCCGCGAGTGCGGCCTGGATGACGGGCCCGGGGTTCGGCTCGCGAGGAAGCGTCGGCCCGCTCATTTCAAGGTGCTCGCCGGCGCGCAGGAAGTCCACGCGGACGAAGTGGTAGCGGTCCGGCCCCAGGGCGATGAGGTCTCGCACGAAGGGGTTCGCGGGCACCGGTCCCGCGATGACGCGCTCCACGGAGTGCCCCTGCGCCTTCAGCCATGCGTGGGCCCCGGGCGCGGCGACCTGCGACCCCAGCAGGATGGCGCCCAGATAGAGCACCAGTCCCACGCCGCACACCGTGGCCACGCGCTGGGTGGACACCACCTGCGTGCCCTTCAAGCGCAGCCAGAGGATGGCCGCCACGCCCACTGCCCAGAGCACCTTCGCGGGCCAGGGAACGAAACCAGGAATGGTGACGAGCGCGGTGGTGGCCACCCCCAACACGAGCCAGCCCGCGACGGACTTCCGCGTGCGCGCATCCGCCATGATGACGGCTGCTCCCGCGAGCAGCCAGACCCACGGGTCGACGATGAACAACGTGTCGCCGTAGAACCACGTCCCGTCGAACGGCATCAACAGCCGCACTCCATAGGTGTTGAGCCAGTCCAGCGCGGGATGACTCAGCACCGACACCGTGGACAAGAGCAACAGCGGCCCCGCGCGCGCGGGTGCAAGGTCTGGCTGCCGGCGCCTTCGCACGCAGCGGTCCCACAACAACATCAACCCCGTGAGCACGAAGGGCCAGAGCGATAGCGCGAGCACCCCATGCGTCCAGCCTCGACGCCAGTACAGCGACGCGTCCGAGCCCGCGAGGGCGAAGACAGCATCCACGTCCGGGAGATTCGCGCCGATGACGAGCGTCGCGGTGGCCAGCGGCGTGTAGCGCTTCAGCCCCGCCTCCGCCATCCAGGCTCCGACCAGCGAGTGAGCGAGATTGTCCATCCGTCTTGAGGGTACTTCACTCCCACACGGACCTCGACACCTCGCGTCACCTTCTCTGCCCGGCACGAAAATGAGGGACGCGTTAGACAGTCGCGCCTCGAAGAACCGCCGTCCGCTCGTGACGGCCCGGAGCCTTCCATGTCCATCTCGATGTACCAGGCGTCCATTCCCGTCTTCATCCGAGCCCTCAACGTGCTCTCCACCCTGCTCGAAAAGGGGGCCCAGCACGCGAAGGAGAACGGCGTCGATCCGCAGACCCTGCTCGACGCGAAGCTGGCGCCGGACATGCTCAACCTCGTGGCCCAGGTGCAGCGCGCCAGCGACACCTCGAAGGCCACCGCCGAGCGACTGAGCGGCGTGCCCGCCCCGCGCATGCCGGACACCGAGAAGACCTTCGACGAGCTGCACGCGCGCATCGCGAAGACCGTCGCCTTCCTGAAGTCCATCGACGCCTCGACGCTCCAGGGCAGCGAGAAGCGCACCGTCACGCTCACGGCGGGGGACTACAAGCGCGACTTCCAGGGAGACGACTACCTGTTCACCTTCGGCCTGCCGAACTTCTATTTCCACGTCACCACGGCCTACGACATCCTCCGCCACAATGGAGTGCGCATCGGCAAGCAGGACTTCATCGGTCCCTTCGAGCCGCGCTGAACGTCTCTTGGGCTCCACGCTCCGAACGCGCTAGCGTCCCCGCCGCGTGGAGCCCCCACCCGTTCATCC
>NZ_JABUMQ010000044.1:0-44831 GCF_013336645.1 Myxococcus sp. CA039A
CGACTGGCCCCCGCGCCATTTCCGCCCGGCCCCCGCGCGGCCCGGACACGCCAGCAACTGGGCGCCATCCTGCTGACGCGCGGCATGCTCACGCCCCACGTCCTGGACGAAGCCCTGGCGCTCCAGAAACGCAAGGGCGGCAGGCTGGGCCAGTTGCTCGTCCATGAGCGCTGGCTGGAGCCCGAGAACCTCGTGCGCGCGCTGTCCGAGCAGTCCGGCCTGCCACACATCACCGACGAGAAGCTCCAAGCCCTCCCGGTGCCCAGGGAGCTCATCCAACAGATTCCCCGCGAGCTGTGCGAGCGATTGTGCGCCGTCCCCGTGGGACTGCGCGGACGCGAGCTGTTCTGCGCGGTGCAGGACCCTCGGGACGTGCAGGTCACCGACGCGCTCAAGTTCTCCACGCGCGCCGTCGCAGTCCAGGGGCTGTTCGCCACGGAGCAGGCCATCCGCAAGGCCATCCAACGCTTCTACACCGAGGAGGAGCCCCGTCCCCGGGAGCGCGTCCCCATTGAGCTGGAGGATGAGTCCGACGTCGGCGGGCACGCGCGCGTGCTCCAGTTCGCGGAGCAGTTCACCGGCCGCGCGGTGCTCGACGAGCGCACCTTCACGCCGACCGAGTCACCGGACACCAGGACTCCCGTCTCCATGGAGACCGCGAGCCGGGTGACGCCGCCCCGGAGCGACGTGCGCGCGCGCATGGTGTTGCTGGTGGCGGAGCCCTCCGAGCCTCGCGAGGCCGTGGTGCGACTGCTGTTGATGCAGGGCCTGGCGGCGGCGACCAGTCCCTCGGCCGATGCCGGACGCGCGCTCGCGCTCGGGGGCTATGACCTGGTGCTCGTGCTCGAGGACTCGATGACGGACGCCGCCGGTCTCGCGCAGAAGCTGCGCGCCGCGCATCCCCAGGTGGAGGTGCGCCTGCTGCCTTCCTACAGCGCGGCGTTGATGGGCGAGGGCGGACCGCTGGCGCGGCTCGCCGAGACGCAGGCCCGACTGCTGGATGGAATGCTGTCGATGCTCGGCGGCAGCGCGACGCTGGCGCCCTTCCTGACGAAGCTGGCGCGACGCATCGCGGTGAGGCTGGGCGCCGGGCGCGTGGACGAGGCCGTGCTCGGCACCGCGGCCTGCGCCCTGGCCCTGGCCGCGCGACTGGAGGAGCCGCGCCGCTTCACGCTGCCCTCGCGCGCTCGCGCCCTGGTGCTCGCGAGCAGCGGCATGCCCGAGGTGACCGAGCTGCTGGTCGCCGTGCTGCCGGAAGGCGAGGAGCGCGCTCCGCCCGTGGGACGCGCGGCGGGGGCCCTGCTGGGCGCGGCGCGCTTCGTCCAGGAGGTCCAGAGCGCGCAGCCGACACCGGCCAGGGCGGCCCAGGCGCTCCAGGCACTTCGCCAGGACGCGCGCCTGCCCATCCCCGTCCTGGAGGCGCTCACCACGGAGCTGGAGGCCAGCGCGCTGGCTGACCAGACGGCGCCCCGGGTGGTGGTGGCCGAGACGGACGGCGCCAATGCGATGACGCTGCAGATCCGCCTCATGGCGGAGGGCTTCAGCACCGTGCGCGCCCGGACGCGCGCGGACGTGGAGAAGGCCGTGGGCGCCGGCGCGCAGGCGGCCATCCTGGCCAACCCGTTGCCGGATGGAGACCTGCACTCGCTCCTGCAAGCACTCCGGAAGAACCCGGCCACCGAGGACCTTCCCGTCTACCTCATCGTCGACAAGGAAGACGCCAGCGTGTTCACCGCCAGCCTGGAGGCCGGGGCCGATGACGTCCTGGTCCGCTCCGCCAGTCCCGAGGTGCTCATCGCCAAGCTGCGCCGGGGCATCCAACAGCGACAGGGTGCCCGCCGAGGCGCGAGGACCGCGCAGTGAGGGCTCCCCGGACCTCGGAGCACACACGAGCCGCGCTGTTCAGAGCTGCACAGCGCGGCCCATGACGCATGCGAGCAAGTCAGGCCTCGGATGCATCATCGCGGTGTTCCCCTCACCAGGAGCTCTGAATGACGCTGAAGCCTGCCTTTGGATTCGTGCTGGCGCTGACCGTCGCGGTGGGAATGATTGCCGCCACCTTCCCTCGGGATGAACCTGTCGCGGACGACTCCACCACCCCAGCCGCCAGCGCCTGCGACGCGGACAAGCAGAAGCTGCTCATGTCGAGGGCGCGCAGCGGGCTCCCGCTGGACGCCACGCCTGCCCTCTTCTCTGACGAGCCGGTGGGTCTGCTGGGCTACTGCTCCTACGACTGTTCGAGCTGCTCCTCCACCGCGGAGTGCCGGGCTCGCGGCGCGGGCTCCTGCTACAACATCTGTCCCTAGTCCCTGGGCTCGGCCCGATGCCCCTCACAGGGAGCATCGGGCAGGGCCCGCGAGCAGCCAGGGTCATCAGCCGCAGGTGGACGAGAAGTCCGTCACCGCGAAGCTGGTCCGGCGGCCGGAGAGCCACGCGGTCTGATAACACTCACATGAGATGTATCCGACCCACTTCGTGTACGTCGCGTCGGAGTAGTAATCAATCCAGTAGGACTGGTTGCCGCAGAAGGGCAGCGCGTCCTCGCGCGTGTCGAGCGAGGCCTGCTCCTCCTCCAGCGCCGGCTCCATGCCACCACAGCCCATCGTCAGCAGTGCCGCCGTCAACAACCCACCCAGGATGTTCCTGCTGCGCACGTGTGCACCCTCCACCGGGCCATGATTGGGCTTCCGGTGGAGCAAACCTAGCATCAGTCGTGCAAAGCAGGACAAGACGGCAAGAATGACTCAGCCTGTCTCAAGGATTGCCGGTGGCGTAGGCCCACAGTTCGATGGGCGTCGCGTAGTAGATCCACCCGAAGAAGCCTCCCACCGCGGAGCGCGCGGGCGGCCGGAGGTAGGCCTTGTCTCGCATGCCGAGCAGCTTCAATAGCCCGCCGAGGGTACACGTCCAGAGCAGTTGCAGCAGGGACGTGATGACATACGAAGCCGCGACGAAGGGCAGGTAGAAGGGGCCGAAGATGCGCGCCTGGAGCAGGTGCATCTTCTCGTGTTGCCCCGCGCCGCCCAGGTTCACCGTGCCCAGCGTCTGGAGCACGTTGTTTCCGAACGAGCCTCCCGGGTTGGCGCGATAGACAATCCAGCCCTGTCCCTCCGAGTCGGGGCGGGACAGCTTGCCGAAGAAGACATAGACGATGTTTCCGAAGATGAAGCCGAACAGCGTGTTGGGCAGGCTCCAGGTGAGGTCGATGATGAGCTCCACCCAGCCTTGCGCGGAGGGCAGCGGATAGATGCGCAAGAGCCCGGCCTCCAGGCCGTACCCCAGCCCCAGCGGTAGCCCCAGCAGCAGCGCGACGCCCGCCGGGAAGGCGCCTCCTGTCACCGCGCTGACGAGGAGCAGGACTCCCGGCACCAGCACGAGTGACAGCAGCACCGTCAGGAAGGACTGCGTTTCCTTGGACATGGTCCCCACCTCTCGAAGCTCGAAGGGAAGCCACCGTGGCTCCCTCTGACGTGGAGTGGTGGAGCCCCCGCTGTGACACCCGGGCAGGCACACCGGGGGGCAGGCGGCACGACAGGTCGTGCTAAGCGTCCTCCATGTCGAGCATCTTGATGGCGGCCCATCCGACGGCGGGCCACACCAACGCCTTGCGAGTCCTGGGCGGACGGTTGCGCGAGCTGGGCCACGACGTCGCGATGGCCCTGGCCGCGCCGCCCCTCCCCTTCTCCGACCTCTGGCCCGAGCCCCTGCGCGTCGCGACGACGCTGCCCCACGCCATCCAGCGCGACGGCCTGCGCCTCATCCGGCTCCAGCCCTCGCCCGCCATGCTCTGGTATGGGGCCCGCATCCCGCGCGCCCGCGGCGTCGACGAGCTGGCCCTGGCGCTCCGGCTGTTCACCGCCGGGATGAAGTCCCAGGCCCGCCACCTCGCCCGGGAAATCGAGGCGGCCCACATCGACGTGGTGCTCGGTGACTACCTCATGCCGGCCGCGCTGCTCGCCGCCCGACTGACGAAGCGGCCCTATGCGGCGCTCTATCACTCGGCGCTGCCCTTCCCCGTGGAGGGGGCGTCACCCTTTGGCAGCGGTCTTCCCGATGATGCGCCCCGCGATGCGACCTGGGCGCGCGCGGAGGCAGCGACGCAGTCGCTCGGCCGTTGGTTCGATGAGCGCGTCGCGCGGGACGCGAGCACGTTGGGTGTCCAGCTCCGCGGGGGAGGGCTGCTCTCCGCGCCCATCTCCGACGACCTCAATCTTCTGATGACGATTCCCGAGCTCGAGCCGGGCTTGAAACCACTCACAGGCCCCGTGGAGATGGTGGGCCCCTGCCTTCCGCGCGCCCGTGAGGCGGACCAGGACGACCCCGCGCTGCGCGCCCTTCAGCCGGGACGCCGCCACGTGTACGTGTCGCTGGGGACCGTGTTCAACGGACAGCCTCGCGTGTTCAACGCCATCCTCGACGGACTGGCGCGACATGACGTCCACACCGTCGTCAGCGCGGGCGCCAGCTTCGGCCGACTGGAGCCGCGCGCCGGCCCTCGCACGCTCGTGTTCCGTCAGGTGCCCCAGGTGCCCTTGCTCCAGCGCGTGGACTTCGTCGTGACACATGGCGGGAACAACACCGTGCAGGAAGCGCTCGCCGCGGGCCGACCCATGGTGGTGATTCCCTTCGGCGGGGACCAGCTCGCGAACGCGCGTCGCGTGGAGCGGCTCGGCGTGGGCGTCGCGGTGCTTCCCTCGGCGCTCGATGCGACCTCCGTCGCCAGTGCCCTCTCCCGACTCCTGGAGCCCGCCGTCACGGCCCGGGCCCGCGCGCTCGCCGCCTCGCTGGAAGGCGTGGACGGAACGGAGCGCGCGGTGCGAGCGGTGCTGCGATTGGTGAAGTGAGCGCTCACCCAGGGCGCTGAAGAGTTTCGCGGGGCTCGGAGAGAGCTTGCGCGATTGCAGTCTCCAGCCAGCAATCCCGCGGCGACTTGTAGTCCGCGGCCTACAACCGGCTCCGCGCCGGCTCGTCCTTTCGCGCCCTTAGGTCGTGGCCCCGGCCTTGCTTTGCTGTCGTCCAGAGCCCCTCGGACAGGAGCAGGACCATGAGCATTGGAAGCGCGACCTCCATCAAGCAGTTCATCAACCAGCCCAAAGTCGACAACGCGCTGCCCAAGTCCATCTGCGACACTCCGGGCACCCAGCCGTCCGCGGCCATGCCGTCTCCGACGGGCGCGACGAGCTGCTTCGAGCCCCAGAAGCCGAAGAGCCCCGTGAACCTCATGCCCGACTTCCCGGGCGCCATCTGCACCCCGACGGGCGCTCCGACGCCGGAGGCGCGGACGGAGGACCCCTTCAAGGCGCTCCTCGCGCTCACCCACGGTGAGCAGGAGCCGCGGTAGGCCCTCATCACTCACGGCCACCCGCCTCCCCCTCGGAATCCATCAAGACTTTCAACCTGACATCAAACACACGGGAGCGCTCGCTCCCGACGACATGGAGTAACGAACATGAAGAATCCCCTGGCGTGGTTGGTAGGCATGGCGGCCCTCGTGTTGACCGTGGGCTGTGGTCCCATGGAGCCCGACGAGACGCTGGACACCCCCTCCGAGGACAGCGCCCAGACCGGGGAGGTCTCCGCGGCCGCGACGAAGACCTGCAGGGAGAAGTGTTCCGACAATCTGTCGAGTTGCAACGGCAGATGTGGCGGCAACCTGGGATGCGTGGCGGGCTGCTCCGCCGTCTATTCCATCTGCATCTCTGGCTGTTGAAGCCCCCCTCGAAGTCCCCACACCCCTCCTGGGGCGAGACTCCTCTTCTTCCCGGAGTCTCGCCCCGGGCATCTTCCGCGCCCTGACTCAGTCGACGTGCACGAACACGTCGCTGAAGCTCTGGCTGGAGGATGCGACGTCCTTGCACTCCGTCCCCCCCCATCAAGCGCGAGCCCATGTCGAAGAGCACCTGCACATCCAGCGAGCCGGGATAGGGGATGACGGCCTCCGGCGCGGAGTTCTCCGGCGCGGTCAGGTCCACCACCTTCACTGGCGCGCTGCTCGCGTCGCCCGACCACTTCCAGAGGGCGAAGGGGCCACTGCTCTCGTCGTGCGGACCGCTGAGGAGCAACATCGCCTGGTGGGCCTCCGACCACGCCATGCCTCGCAGTCCCTGACCTCCCAGACTCAGGGGGATGGCTCGACCAAACCGCGCCGTGGCACCCGCGAGGACGGCGTCCGGATTGGTCAGCGTCACCACCAGGGCACTGGAGCCCACGCGTGGGTTGCGGAAGCCGATGGCCAGTTCGCCCGAGGGCAACGCCGCGAGCCCCTCCACGTTGGTGCCGTTCAGCTTTGGCGCGAGCGAGGCCACCGTGGACTCCGACAACCGTGAGCGCGCATTCAGCAGCGTGATGACGGCCGAGTCCGGGGCATCCCAGTTGGCGGCGTCGAGCAAATCTCTCAGCAGCGTCGAGGACGTCCCCGCCACCTGCAGGGTGACCGAGGGCGCGGTGCCCGCGACATCCAGCGCGAAGAACTTGTAGCGCGACGACTCCAGCTCTCCGTCCTTGTTGCGCGCGTGCGAGCCCGTCACGTAGAGGCGATTGCCCACGCGGGCCACGTCCTCCAGGTCCGCCTCGTCCGACGACGAGAGGCCGATGGCGGCGCTCACGTCCTGCGTCTTCACAGCGGTGGCGCTCTGGCTCCGGGTGTAGATGCGCACGGATTGGGACTCGTCATTCACGTTCAGGAAGTGCGTCCCATCCACCCAGGCGCCACCGGAGCCGTCACAAGTGCCCTTGAACGTCCCCGAGGCGGGCACCTCGCCACCGGGCGTTCCCGACGCCTCCCACGTCACGGTGAGCCTGGGACGCGACGCCTTCGTCGAGTACTCGCTCGAGCGCAGCTCCAGGCGGTTGTCATTGTCCTTGTTGGCGAGGATGAGGCCCTGATTGCTCGCGGGAGTGCTCACCCACCGCTGCACCGCCGCCACACCCTGGGCATTCAGCGCCACGGTGTACGTGCCCGTCGCGGGCGCGCGAAGCGTACCCAGCACCGTGGGGTTCCGGTCTCCCGTCCCATCCGCGCCGTTCGAGGCCCAGTCCTGGCTGTTGTCCGCCTGCTCCCAGGTGACCTGGATCTCCGTCCAGCCGCGCGTCAGCGCATACAACTGATAGTCCTGGTCGGCCTTGTCGGACACGGTGACGGTGAGCGAGGCGGAGCGGACGACGGCGTTGGCTGGAATGGCGGACACGTCCCACGCCAGCAGGGCGAAGTTCTCGTTGCCGCTGCCGGCGGGCGTGTCTCCGCTCGCGGAGAGCTTCGTGTCGCTCCCGTGGTTGGCGTCGGAGTCCTCTTCTTCAATCATCGCGTCCCGGGTGCCCGCGTAGTCCGTCGTCGGGGCCACGCCATCCTGGAATGACGTGCTCTGGGTGGCCGCCAGCGGCTGGGTGAAGGGGAGCGAAGCCTCCGGCTCCGTGTCACGCAGCGCGGGTTCCACTTCTCCGCATCCTCCCAGGAGCCAGGAGGACGCGACGAGCACAGCGATGAACGGACGCTTCAATCCACGCATGTCATTTCCCTCGCGCATCGTGCGAGGCAGCACCGTCCCCCGGCTCGCGACGGAATGCCGTAACGATTCTGTCGAAACCCCGCGACAACGTTCGGCGCGGTGTACGCAGAGGACCTGAGAATGAGAAGACCCTGCCCGAGGTCAAAGGTAGGGAGGGGTTGTGTTGGCGTGCATGGAGGTGAACAAGCATCCAGCGGAGCCCATGCTCCACCTGCCTGAATTCAAGGCTTGATCTGGAGTGCCGCGGCAGTCCGTCTATCGGAACGCCACGGAATCATCCCAGGCCTCCAGTGGGATGAATCGAAGTCCCTCTGGTGGTGGAGACAGCCCGAGCACCCGTTCCACAAGTGAGGCGTGGACGAGGTGGACGACAGCCTCCTTGAGCCTGAACGCCAGCCGCTCGCCGAGAGGAACATCCCGGAGGACGGACTCATCGAGCACGAGCCGGTCCAGCCCCGTCAGGACGATGCCGCTCCCCGCCAGCCGGTACACGGAGCGCTCCCGGTCCATCACCGAAAGGCGACGCCACATGTGCACCAGCGTGTAGCGGCGGACATCCCCCTCTTCAACCTGCACATCTGCGGGAATGAGTTGCACGCCCGGCAGCGGCACCGAGCGCAGCACGTCCGCCAGGCGCTCTGAGACCACTGGCGCCGGCAGGGTGTGGCAGTCCACCATCACAGGCAGCGAAGGCATTGGCTCGCCGAGCCGGAGCTGCACGACCTCACCCGTGTCCACCTCGCGGCCCTGCCGGAACGCCAGCGAGGATTGGGCCCATGCCAGGAGCGGGTGCCGCTCGGACGGCGCTCGCGTCCATACGTAGTAGTCGCGCTGCATGGCGCCTCTCACTCTCCCACCTGGAGCGTCCGACGCGGGAGGGGATTCCCTGTCGTCCCGTGCCTCACCCCATGGCGGCGACCATGGGGGCATGGCCGCCGAGGCTTGCTTTGAAGGCTGTGCACGCCTGCACAGCCCACGCCGCCAGCCAGATAATCCCTCCCGTCGGATGTGATTGTCCATGCGCCGGCAGCCAGGCGCGAGAGAATGTCACGGCTCAGGTCATTCAGGTCCGCGATGAACCGCGCCGGGTCCGAGCAGTAGGCTCCAGCCAGGGCGGCCTCGCCGTACGCTTCCACCAGTTCGCGCAACGCGTCCGGATAGGGCATCTCCTTCTCACTGGCCCAGCCCCCAGCGTGGTTGCCTCGATGAACGGGGACATGAAGCTCACACGCCACCACGAGAACCATCGGGAGGATGACACCGTTGCGCCGGTGGTTGATGTCGTAGCCAGTCATCCAGCAAATGGACGTCCACTCGTCGTCCTCAGCCATCACCTCCGAGCAGATGAGGTGGTGAGCCGCGATGGACCACCGCCCAGAGTACCAAGGGTGGGCTTGCGGCTCCGCGCCACGGAGGATGTTGTTGAACAGTACCGCCGAGCTTCCCGAGCTCCATCCCGGCTTCGTGGCGAACGCATGCCCCTCCTTGCCGCAGTACCTGCACGGCGAAAGCTTCGCGGGCCGTGGGCCGTCATTCGGCCCAGCCGTCTCGAATCTGACGCGGTGCCCTCGGATGATGACCGGCATGGGCGAAGCAGAACGGGCCTCGCGCCAGTTCGACAACGAGACCCCAGGGCACCTGTTGGCCACGCAACCCCGGGCGCACAACGGACAGCGCCGGTGCGCAGGAGCGGTCCGTTAGCCCGCCGCACGACGGAGGGCGTCGAGGTCGAGCTTCTTCATCTTCAACATCGCCTCCGTCACGCGGCGGGACTTCTCCGAGTCCGGGCCCGCGAGCAGTCGGACCAACTCGGTGGGCACCACCTGCCACGACACGCCGAAGCGGTCCTTGAGCCAGCCACATTGCTGGGCGCGCTCGTCACCGCCTTCGGACAGGCGTGACCAGTAGTGGTCCACCTCCGCCTGCGACTCGCAGTTCACCACCAACGACAGGGCCTCCGTGAACTTGAAGTGGGGACCTCCGTTGATGGCCACGAAGTCCTGGCCGTCGAGCTGGAACTCGAGGGTCATCACCGCGCCAAGAGGCTGACCGCTCACCTTCGCGCTCGGCTCGTTGTAGCGCGTCGTCGTGACGACTCGCGAGTTCGGGAAGACCGACGTGTAGAGCGCGACGGCGGCCTCCGTCTGCTTCTGGTCGGGGAACCACAGGAACGGGGTGATGCGCTGGAACTTGGACATGAGCGGCTCCTTCGGGCTGTGCCTCAGGAGCAAACTGAACAGGGTCCGTGCACCCGGCTCGCCGCCGTGGCTCGCAAGCCCTTGAGCAGCCAATGGGTCGCCTGGCCGAGAGGAGCCGGGGGCTCGACGCGAGCGCGGGCCGGCTCCCCTCCCCTTCAGCTACTCAGCCACATGCACCGTGGCGGTGGTGCTCGCCACGATGCCGACTTCGTCCTGAAAGAGCTCCAGGCCCACCGTATGGGTGCCCTGGGCATTCGCGGGAATGGACTTCGTCATCGTGAAGGTGAAGTCGCCACCCGGCGGCAGGTTCACGCCCCAGTCAGACCAGCTCGTGTCCCAGCCCGTCGTGTCGTTGTTCCAGAAGTCGTACCAGACCCAATTGCACGAAGCGGAGTCGTGGTTCTGCACGTACACCGTCCAGGTGACGTCCGTGCCCGGCGCCGCCGTCACCGTCGTGGGCGAGAGCGTGAGCGTGGGAGTCGCGGAGATACAGCGCTCGACGACCTCCTGCGCGGCCGTGCCCCTCACGGTGTGGCCATTGCGCGTGACGTCCACGCCCGTGGCGTACGTCCCCGGCGTCGCGGCGTACGGCGTGTAGAGCTGGAGCGTCAGCGACGTCGAACCCGACGCGGCGATGGTGCGCTGCGCGGGCAGCGGGTCGGAGCTCCAGCCCGGCGGGACGATGGCCGCGAGCTGGAAGACGCTCGGGGTACAGCCCACCGAGTCACGATTGATGATGAGCAGCTCCACCTCGGGGCGGCTTCCAGGCCAGACGGTGGGCTCGAAGGGCGTCACCTCGACCTCGGGCGCGGCTCGGATGCAGGCGGCCTGACGGTACTGGAGGGTCACCGTGAGCGCGGTGCTGGTGGCGGAGACGACCGTCACGGAGAGGTTGCTGTACGGGTCTTCCCACGTCGTGCCCGGAAGCAGGGCCGGGTCGCTCCAGGACGCGGTCCCCGGCGTGAAGTCGAGCAGGTGCGTGCCATCCCGCGTGTCCGCGTCCTCGTAGTGGATGAGCGCGCCACCGAACACCTGGGACGGCAGCGTCGACTCGTAGCTGCCCACCTGCTGGCGGTACTCCAGCCACAGCCACGCGTCATTGCCCTGCCCCCTTCGCACCTTGAGGGCCTTCACGCCGCCTGACGCCACCACCGGCGCGAGCGTGAAGGTGCCTCCCACGCCATCCACCTGAACCACCGAGGACGGAGCCAGCCAGCCGATGCGCGCCTTGTGCGGCACCGCGTAGTGGCCCAGGTTCCAACGGCCCATGGTGGAGAAGACGTCGCCGTACTCGTCCAGCGTGCCCGCCAGATTCAACAGCGACAGCGGCTCCGCGCCGAAGTCGCGCGTCTGCGAGTGGTTCAGCGACAGGTTGTGCCCCGCCTCGTGCGTGATGAGCTGCACGGCGCTGTCGTGGGTGTTCATCGACTGCGCGACGAGCCACGCGGTGGACGCCGTCACGGTGCCGTCCGGCGTCGCGACCTGACCGCAGGACAACGTGGCCAGGCCCCCGTAGTAGCAGCCCGCCTGCGGACGCGGGTGGACGATGAAGATGCGGTCATATTGCGTGAAGTCGACGTCCGCGTCGGCCGCCTGGAGCGCGGCCGTGCGCATCGCGTCCGACTCCTCGCAGGCATAGGCGCGGTCCAGCGTGTACCAGCCCACCACGTCACCTGTCGTCGTGGTGCGCCCCTCGGAGACCTCGCTCCAGTACCCCGCCAGCGAGCGGCGCGTGGTGGAGAAGAAGGCCTCCTCCATCCCTTGCGGCGTGTTCGAGGGAGTGGCCATGCCAGGGAACGCCGCCATGATGACCAGGCTGCGCTGCACACCGGTGACACCACACGTCCCCAGCGTGGAGCTGGCGGACCGGGTCCGCGTGTCCACCTCCACCGATTGAGCGACGAGCTGGCGCGCCGTCTTCTGTCCGCGCAGCTTCACGTGCAGGCCACTGCGCAGGCCCTTCGGCGCGTCGCCCTTGAACACCACCGGGTGACGCTCGCGCCCGGTGACGAGGACGTACTCCTCATGAGAGGCGTCGAGCGAGGGCGCATCCACCACCCGGACCTCCAGCTCGCCCTCCCACGCCTCCTCGCGCGACACCTGCTCCGGTGTTTGAGCCTCTTCGGATGAAACACAACCCTGAATGCCACAGGCCGCGAACCACACGGCCGCCACCATGTTCCACGTGCGGGACATCTCGCCTCCGGCGAACGGCGTCCCCGAGCGGATGTCGCCCGAGGAGCGCCGCGCGCCTTGTGCCCCCGCCCGCACGCGGTGGCAACAGCGCAGGTGGAGGGCACGAGGAATTCACCCGGGGGCACGTGGCGAGCCGCCACACGTGCCTCCGAGGAGGAAGAGGTCCCTGCTCGCGGGACTCAGGCGGACTTCTTCTTCAACATCCCATGCGGGTCGATGACGAACTTGCGAGCCACGCCCGTGTCGAACTCGTGGTAGCCGCGCGGCGCGTCGTCGAGCGAGATGACGGTGGCGTTGACGGCCTTCGCGATGGGCAGCCGGCCGTGGAGGATGGCCTGCATGAGCTGGCGGTTGTAGCGCAACACGGGCGTCTGCCCCGTGAAGAACCGATGGGACTTGGCCCAGCCCAACCCGAAGCGCATGCGCAGGTTGCCCTGCTTCGCGGCCTCGTCCTTGGAGCCCGGATCCTCGGTGACGTAGAGCCCGGGGATGCCGATACCACCCGCGGCGCGGGTAATCGCCATCAGGGAGTTGAGCACCGTGGCGGGAGCTTCCGTGGTGGCCTGGGCGCCATGGCCGCGCGCCTCGAAGCCCACGGCGTCCACGGAGGCATCCACCTCCGGCACACCGACGACCGCTTCAATCAGCTCCTCGAGCTTGTCGCTCTTGGTCAGGTCGATGGGCTCGAAGCCGGAGGCCTTCGCGTGCTTCAGTCGTTCCGGGTTCATGTCACCCACCATCACCACCGCCGCGCCCAGCACATGCGCGGAGGCCGCCGCCGCGAGCCCCACCGGACCGGCACCCGCGACGTACACCGTGGAGCCGACACCGACGCCCGCCATGACGGCGCCATGGAAGCCCGTGGGGAGGATGTCCGACAGCATGGTCAGGTCGAGAATCTTCTCCAGCGCCTGCGCCTTGTCCGGGAAGCGGATGAGGTTGAAGTCCGCGTAGGGGACCATGACGTACTCGGCCTGTCCGCCCACCCAGCCGCCCATGTCCACGTAGCCGTAGGCGCCGCCCGCGCGGCCCTTGTTGACGTTGAGGCACACGCCCGTCTGCTGCTCACGACACGTGCGACAGCGACCACAGGCGACGTTGAAGGGCACGGTGACGAGGTCGCCGATGGCGAGGTACTCGACGTCCTTGCCCTTCTCGATGATTTCTCCGGTGATTTCGTGGCCGAGCACCAGGCCCTTCGGCGCCGTGGTGCGTCCGCGCACCATGTGCTGGTCCGAGCCACAGATGTTGGTGGAGACCACCTTGAGGATGACCCCGTGCTCGATGGACTTCCCCTCCGGGTTCACCATCTTCGGGTAGTCGATGGAGCGCACCTCCACCTTGCCGGGACCCAGATAGACGACGCCGCGATTGCTGGCCATGAGCGGACTCCTCCGATGCGGCCCGGCCGTGCCGCGCCGCGTGCAAAGTCCGGTTAAGGCTGGGGACCCTCCGACTCACTGGCACGCAGGGGCGTGGGGGCCATGAAGGGTGTGCCCTCTCGTCTGCCCTCCTGCCCCTCATATTTCCGACCCAGGGCGCGCTGAGCCGGTGTCCGCGCTACCGCGTACCGGAAGCAGCATCGCGCTGCTTCGTGGCTGGCTCCGTCACCGGGCCCCACCCCTGGTGCTTCGGGCGGGAGCCCATCTTCTTGAGCAAGGCCCGGGTTGTCTTCTCGGCCGCGAAGCTCGCCTCATCGCTCGTCAGCGGCAGCAGCTTCACGAATGTGACCCGTGCATCAGCGTCCTTCTTCGCACCCACCGCCTGGGTGAAGAGGAGCTGCTGGGGCTCTCTTTTCCGATTCGGAAAGCTGGAGAAGGCCGGAACCTCCTCCGGGGGCACCAGTGCGAACCGGCTGTTGGGCTCGGTGGTATCGCCGAGGTCCACGGTGTCGTAGGTCTTGAAGGGCGTGTCCTCACTTGAGGCCGACTTGATCATCAGCGCCACGGCGACGAGACGTTCAACCACGCGGTCGTTCTCGTCCGTCGAGTACGCAAGCAACTCGATTCGAGGCTCAGGTCCTCCAGCCGCCTGCGGGCTCGTGCTGACGCCAAAGGTCGCGTAGGTGTAGTAGGGGCGGTCCTTCGTTGGAGGGTGACGCATCACGTAGAACGGCGGGGCGTTGGCGGACGGCTCCCAGGGACCGTATTCGTGAACGCCCTCTCCGAAGAACTCTCCGTAGTGGGACACGAGCTGCACACGGGAGGTCATGCGGTCGCCAGAGGCCTTCTCCTCCTGGGAGGGCACCCATTCCTTCACGCGGTTCTCTTTCAGGCCCGACAGCAGTTCCTTGACGCCCGCTGTGAGCGTATCCAACACGCCGCTACCATCCCGTGTGTCCGCGAGGAGGGTCGGTTCACTCGTGAGCCCGAGCGCCTTCTTGAGTTCGGCCGCAGGGAGCGCATTCGGGAGTCGATGCTTGTTGAGCTGAAACACTTTCGGGACCCGCGACCAATCCATTCCCTGGTCATGCAGAGCGGACTTCACTCTCTCCAAAGCTTCAAGGTTCGCATCGAGCCGTTCCCTCTGGCAGTCGGCGACGAAGACGATTCCGTCGGCGTGCTTGAGCAGCAATCGGGTCGAAGCGGCGTACTCCTCCTGGCCCGAGAGGCTGTAGAGGTGGATGCGCACTCGGTAGCCACGGATTTCGCCCACGCCTTTTGGCAAGAGGTCGAAGAACATCGTGGTCTCGGTCTTCGTGTCGAGCGAGAGCATCTTGCCCTTCGAGTCCGGCTCGGTCCTGTCGTACACGTACTGGAGGTTCTCGGCCTTGCCCGAGAGCTGTGGCCCCACGTAGATGAGCTTGAGATTGATCTCCTTGGATGCGTGATTGGTGAACATCGCGGAAGCCTCCAGTGACACGACCCCAGGCACGATGGCGAGCAAGGCGACGTAGAAACGCATCGATTTCACGGCGGCTCCAATCCCCACTTGTTGGGTTCGGCACCTTGCCATTTCCTCCTCGGACCGAGAAGACCTCTGGCGCTGTCTGCCCTCACCGCGGCGGTGTATGCGAGTGTCCTCAGAATGAGGCGCGAGCCTGGAAACACAACCGCTTCCCGGTCCCCGGGTGGGTGAAGTCGAGCCCCTCTGCGTGAAGCATCAGCCGCGAGTCTTCGACGCCAAAGCGCGCGTCTCCGACGAGGGGCAGGCCCAGCCCCAACGGATGCGCGGCATGGATGCGCAATTGCATCGCATGACGCGTCCGGGGCCAGAGCAGCACGCGTGTGCGCGACTCGCTTCGCTCCGTGACACGCCACTCCGTCACGGCCTGCTTGCCGTGATTCGGGTTCGCGAGCGTTTCAAGGGCACCTGACGTCGTGCCTCGCAAGGGCACGTCGATACGACCCTGCTCGACGGCGACGAGTCCTTCGACCCAGGCGACGTGCCGGTGCTCGGCTTCGCCACGCGCGAGCTGGCGCTGGAGCGCGGACTGGGTCGCGGTGTCCCGGGCAATCACCTGGAGGCCCGACACCTCTGACTCCAGCTCGTGGACGAAGCGCGCGGCGCTCAGGTCCGGGAAACGTGGCAGGAGTCTGACAAGCACCGAGTCGCGCGTGGGTGAATGCCGGCCCGGCACCGATGGCAAGCCGTGGGGCTTGTCGACCACGAGCAACGCCGCATCCTCGTGCAGCACGCGGAGCACGTCCTCGTCACGGGAGGTGACGGGCGGGGCTGGCGCGGGGTCCACGGCCAGGCCCTCCAGCATGAACGGCAGCACCGTTCCGCACTTGTTGTCACAGGCCGGGTAATACGCACCCGACCGCCGGCCTCCTCCGAGCGGCTCCGCGCCCCACCAGAACTCCGCGAGCGCCAGGGGTTTGAATCCGTGACGGTACGCGCAGGACAACAGCTTGGGCGCGGCGCAATCTCCCGCGCCTCCCGGCGGCGGACGCGGCGCGAACAGCGCGGCCATGGACCGCTGCTCGCCTCTCGCGTTGGGGACCGCGAAGCCTTGCGACAGTTGACGCCAGAGGGCTCGGGAACGCTCGGCCCGCTCGTGCGCGACCTCGCTCCGGCGCGCTTCGAGTTCTCGCAGCTCGGCCTTTCGTCCTCGAGGCTCCTGGGCGAGGCGTGCGCACTGCTCCGTCAGCTCCGCGTGCCTCCGTCCCAGTTCGGCCAGCTCCGCCTCACCCTCGGGCCAGAACGCGGCGCGCGCCACGGGGTCGAACACGGGCGGGACGAAGCCCTCCACGTCCCAGGAGCCGCCCAGCATCCCGGAGAACGCGCACAGGTACCCCAGCCGTCCTTCCGGCCCCGCGACGACCAGCACTCCGAACATCTTGCCGCCACCGGGCCGCCACAGCTCTTCCCACCGCGCATGCTCGCGCCGCAGTCGCTGTTGCAACGCCTCCGCGGCAAGACAGGCCAGTCGCACCGGAGGGCCTGACTCGAACGGACTGGGGAGGCGCGCCGGCACATCGCCAGGAAGCGGCGGTGCGTCGAAGGACAGCAGGGTCTGGGAGAAACGCGCCTCGCTCACGGTGATACCCGCGTCGGCATCTATCAGGTCCAGGCACCCGCGTGCGGAAAGCGGGAAAACGTGTGGCGCGGCAGGAGGCCACGGACGCCAGTGGGAACTGGTGGACACACGACGTGCGGGGCGCACGCCGTGTTCGACAGCCCGCAGGACAGCGTCTATGTCCCTCCCACATGGTGCCCGCTCCGCGAGAGGTGCTGCTGTTCACCCTGGAAGGTCAGCGCTACGGCCTCCCCATGGAGGACGTGCGAGAGCTGATTCGCGCCGTGCGCCTGACGCCGCTGCCCCGCGCACCCGATGTCGTCGAAGGCCTGCTCAACCTGCATGGCCAGTTGCTCCCCGTGCTGGACCTGCGCCGGCGCTTCCGTCACCCGGCACGTCCCCTCTCGGCGCTCGACCACCTCATCATCGCCCAGGCGGGCCCGCGTCAGGTCGCGCTGCGCGTGGACCGCGCCGAGGGCCTGCGCGTGCTCTCTCCAGGCGAATGGGACGAGACGCCCCGCGAGCTGCCCGGCGTGGGCTACGTGGCCGGCGCCGCCAAGCTGGAGGACGGGCTGGTCCTGGTCCATGACCTGCGCGGCTTTCTCTCCGAAGCCGAGGCGCTGGAGCTGGACACGGCGCTCGCCACCTCGGCGGAGCGTCCGTGAGGCAAGGGCCGTGGAGCCACGAGGGCTACCCCGCCGTGCTCGCGCTCGTCGAGGAGCGCGCCGGACTGGCCCCGCCGAGTTGCCCCGCCTCCGCCGAGGAAGGCATCTCTCGCGCCATGGCTCGCGCCAGCGTGAGTGACTTCGACGAGTATCGCGCGCGCATCACCTCCGACTCCGCCGCGATGGATGACCTCCTCACCGAGCTCACCATCGGCGAGACGTACTTCTTCCGCACCCCCGAGCACTTCGAGTTCCTGCGCCGCATGGTCCTGCCCGCGCTCCGGGAACGCCATGGCCCGGACTACACCGTGAAGATGTGGAGCGCGGCCTGCTCGTCCGGCGAGGAGCCCTATTCCATGGCGGCCCTGCTGATGAGCGAAGGCTGGGGCGAACACATGGCGGTGTATGCCACCGATGTGTCTCGCGCCTCGCTCGCGCGGGCTCGACGCGGGCACTACGGCGAGTGGTCCATGCGGGGCCCGTGGGCCGAACGGATGCGGGTCCACCTTCGCCCCGAGGGCCGGCAGTACGTCCTGTCGCCCGAGGTGAAGCAACGCGTGCGGTTCAGCTACCTGAACCTCGCGCTCGATACGTGGCCGTCGCCGGATTCGGGCATCTGGAAGCTGGACGTCGTCTTCTGTCGCAACGTCCTCATCTACTTCAACGGCTCCACCATCGAGGCCGTGGCCCGCCGACTCCACGCTTCACTGGGTGAAGGCGGTGTCCTCTTCACCGGACCTTCGGACCCGCCGCTCGGGGGGCTCGCTCCGCTGGAGCCCGTCCTCACCGAGTGGGGCGTGTTCTACCGACGGCTCCCACCTGGCACCACCGTGGCCGTCCCCGATGCGTCGCCGTTCGGTGACCGGGGGCGGATGACGGTGCCGCCTTCCGGCGGAGGACACCCCGCGCATTCGGGTGAGGGCGGCGTGGGCACCGCACCCGGAGGAAGTGCTCGCACCGCGACAGGGGCTTCCGGCAGCACCACACGCTTCCCGGGCGGTGGAGCCACGAGCCCCTCCGGAGGCCGCACGGGCGCTCCGGGCTCGGGCCCTTCGGGTGCGGCAGGCATCGGCACCTCTGGATTCGCTCCGGGCTCAGGCGCGGCGACAGGCATCGGCGCCCCTGGCTTCGCTCCCGGTTCGGGCACGACGACAGGCATCGGCGCCCCTGGCTTCGCTCCCGGTTCGGGCGCGACGACAGGCATCGGCGCCCCTGGCTTCGCTCCCGGTTCGGGCACGACGACAGGCACCCTCGGATTCCCTCCAGGCCCGGGTACATCGGGCACGACTCCCGGACGAGGCACGGGCTCCACGAGCACGGGCACATCGGGCACGACTCACGGACGAGGCACGGGCTCCACGAGCGCGGGCACGGCGGGAACGACTCACGGACGAGGCACGGGCTCCACGAGCGCGGGCACGGCGGGCGCGGCTCACGGAAGCAACGTCGGCGTGTCTGGCTTTGCACCAGGCGCGGGCACACCGGGCGCGCTTCAGGGAACTGGGAGTCCCTCGCCTCGCGCCCCGAGCCCCTCCGAACTCTCCGCTGCTCGCCGCGCGCTGGAGCGCGGGGACTGGCGCGAGGCCGCGCTTCGCATGGGCGCACTGGATTCAGACCCGGACACGGCCACCGCCGCCGTGCGCGCCATCGCCAACCTCGACGCACAGGCCGCCGTCTACGCCAGCGCCGAGGCCGCCTCCCGCCATCCCCTCGTCCCCGACCTGCGCTACCTCGAAGCCCTGCTACTCCTCGGCCAGGGACGTCTGCCCGACGCCGAGCGCTCCGTCCGTCAGGCCCTGTACCTGGAGCCCACCCTCGCCGTGGCGTGGCTCGTCCTGGGACGCGTGCTGCGCCGACTCGGTGACATCCCTGGCGCGCTCAAGGCCCTGCGCGAAGCAGAGGCCCTCTGTGAAGCCCTTCCTCCCGATGCCCCCCTGCCACTCGCGGAGGGAGAACACGCCCGGGACCTCGCACGCGCCGCGCGCGATGAACGCATCCGCTTGGAGAACCCCCTGACCGAAGGCAAGGCACCCTGATGGCTGGCCCTCACGGCATCGACTGGGATTCCGTCCGCGCCCGGCTCGCGAACCTCGTGGCTTCGCGCGAAGCGGAAGGCGCCCTCAGTCCCGAGGCGGAGGCCGCGGTCCTCGACGAGCGCGCTCGCGTCTTGAGCCGCCCTCCCACGCCCGAGGTCGCTCCCGGCACCCTGCGCGAGATGGTGCGCTTTCGCGCCGCCAGCCAGACCTACGCCCTGGAGTCACGCTTCGTGCTGGAGGTCGTCCGCGCCGCGGAGGTGGTGCCCCTGCCCGGCTCGCCTCCCACGCTGCGCGGGCTCACCCTGCTCCATGGCGAGGTCCTCCCCGTGGTGGAGCTCGCCCCTCTCTTCGGCCGCGCTCCAGCGGAGAGCTCGGGCCCCCTGCTGGTGCTGGGGACGAACCGGGCCGAGCTGGGCGTGCGCACCGAGGAAGTCCACGAAGTCACCCAGGTGTCGAGCCAGGACCTGTTGCCCGCCCCTGTCACCCTCGCGGATTCCGCCGGGGGACTGGTGTTCGCGGCCGACAGGGACGGAACACTCTTGCTGGAGGGCGAGGCACTGCTGGGTGACAGTCGCCTCGTGTTCGATTTGTCCGACGAAGGAGTCGTATGAACATCGGGAACCGCATCGCGCTCGGCTTCGGACTGTCCTTGATGGTGTTGCTCATCCTGGCGGTCGTCGCCTTCCAGGGCGCACGCCAGCTCACGGACACCACCGAGGGGCTGCTCAAGGCCCATGAAAACTTCCGTCTGGTCCGCGAGGTGCGCGCCCTGCTCATCGACGCGGAGACAGGTCAGCGCGGCTTCCTGCTCACGGGCGAGGACCCGTACCTGGAGCCCTATCAGGCGGCCCTCTCCTCGCTCCAGCAGGACATGAACATGCTGCGCGACGCGATGGCCCCCTTCCCCGACCAGCGCAACCGCATGGTGCGCCTGGAGCCGCTCGTGACGGGCCGCCTGGCCCTGCTCGAGGAGGGCATCCGCCAGCGCCGTGAAAAGGGTCTGGAGGCCTCGCTTCCCATCATCCGGGGCAACCGGGGCAAGCAGCTCATGGACCAGATTCGCTCCGTCATCAACGAGATGCTCGCGGAGGAGCAGGAGCGCTGGACCGAGCACTCAGACGCCGCCCGGGACACCGCGCGGCAAATCATGTGGGTGCTCGCCATCTGCACCGTGCTGGGAATCATCCTCGTCTCCGCGGGCAGCTATCTCGTCACGCGCAGCATCACCGTCCCGCTGCGCAGGCTCATGATTGGCACGGAGCAGCTCGGCCGCGGCGAGCTCACCCACCGCATCGACCTGAAGGGCCGAGACGAGATGGCGGAGCTGGCGCGTGCCTTCAACGAGATGGCCGAGCGGCGCCAGCAGTCGGAGGCACAAATCGCGAAGCAGTCCGAGCAGCGCGAGCACACGCTGCGGACCGTGGCGGAGTTCGTCAACCAGCTCGCGGGCGCCAGCTCCGAAATCCTCGCCAGCACCACGGAGCAGGTGGCCAGCGCGCAGGAGCAGGGCAGCGCGGTGACGGAGACGGTGAGCACCATCGAGGAAATCACCAAGACGTCCGAGGAGGCCGCTGGCCGCGCTCGCAACGTCAGCGACTCCGCGCGCCACGCCGAGGAAGTGGGACGCAGCGGACGGCGCACCGTGGAAGAGGCCGTCGCCTCCATGGGCACCGTGCGCGAGCAGGTGGAGTCCATCGCCTCGCGCATCCTCGCCCTCGCCGAGCAGGCCCAGGCCATTGGCGACATCATCACCACCGTCAATGACATCTCCGAGCAGACGCACATGCTCGCGCTCAACGCCTCCATCGAGGCCAGCCGCGCCGGAGAGAATGGCCGGGGCTTCGCCGTGGTCGCCGCCGAGGTGAAGGCGCTGGCGGACCAGTCCAAGAAGGCCACAGGTCAGGTGCGCCAGATTCTGGGACAGATTCAGAAGGCCACCCACGGCGCGGTGATGACCACCGAGGAAGGCACCAAGAGCGTGGCGGCGACCACGCGCATCGTCGCCGAGGCGGGCTCCACCATCCAGTCGCTGTCGGACCTGCTGGCCCAGGCGTCACTCACCGCCGCGCAAATCGCCGCGTCCGCCAACCAGCAGGCCACCGGAATCGCCCAGATTCGCCAGGCGATGCATGACGTCAACCAGGCCACGCAGCAGGGCCTGATGTCCTCTCGCCAGACGGAGCGGGCCATGCAGGACATCAACGGCATGGGCCAGAAGCTCAAGAACCTGCTCGAAGAGTACGGGCGCTGATGGACCGCGACAGGCTCGCCCAGGCACTGCTGGCCACGTTCCTCGAGGAGCTCGAGGGGCATGTGGCCTCGCTCAACCGGGACCTGCTCGCGCTGGAGCGGGAGCAGGGGACGCCGCGCGCGGCGGAGCGGGTGGCCGCGCTCCTGCGCACGCTGCACAGCGTGAAGGGCGCCGCGCGCGCGGCCAGTGCCCTGCTCGTGGAGACGGCGTGTCACCGGCTGGAGGAAGTGCTGGAGCCGCTGCGCGACGGGCGCACCGCGTCGCCAGAGCTGTATGAGCTGTGCTTCGCCGCCGTGGATGCGCTGGACGACGCGGGAAGGCGGCTCGCCTCGAAGCAGGAGCTGGCCGGCTCGCCGCTCGACACGTTGTTGCCGGACCTGGAGCGCGCGGCCAACGGCGACGTGTCGGCGCCCCACGCGACGGGCACGACGCCCCATGCACCGGGGGCGGCACGACCTCCCGCCTCCACCGACGAGTCTTCCCGTGCACCGGGCGCATCCGCCGCGCGTTCCCGTGCGCCGGGCTCCGCCGCCGAGCCTTCGCGCGCGGCGGGCGCAGCCCCCGAGTCTTCCCGGATGCCCGGCTCCTCCGCCGAGTCTTCTCGGATGCCCGGCTCCTCCGCCGAGTCTTCTCGGATGCCCGGCTCCTCCGCCGAATCCTCCGCGCCCGAATCCCCGCCCTCAAGCCCCGTGCTCGAAGCGACGTTGCCGGTGCGCGTGTCCGCGCAGAAGCTGGACGCGCTGCTCTCTCGCAGCGGCGAGCTGCGGGTGGCCTCGCTGCGGCTGGAAGGACGAACGGAGACGCTGGAGGGCGTGCGCGAGGAACTGGCGCGCATGCGCGAGGCGGTGCAGGGCACGGAGGCCGAGTCCTCGCTGCGCCGGGCCGAGAAGGAGCTGGCGCGCGTGACTCGCGAACTGGCGGCGGACCAGCGGACCCTGAGCGGCGTGGCCACGGGCATGGACGACGAGGTCCGCCGCGCGCGCACCCTGCCCTTCCTGGAAGGCTGCGAGGGATTGGAGCGCGCCGCGCGCGACGTGGCCCGCTCCGAAGGCAAGAAGGCGCGACTGGAGGTCCATGGCGGCGCGCTCGAACTGGACCGCTCCCTCCTCCAATCCCTGCGCGAGCCCATGCTCCACCTGGTGCGCAACGCCGTGGCTCACGGCCTGGAGTCACCCGAGGAGCGCCGCCGCGCGCACAAGCCCGAGGAAGGCCGCGTCACCCTGTCCGCGCGCCTGCGCGGCAGCCGCGTGGAAGTGACGGTGGAGGACGACGGACGCGGACTGAATCTGGAAGCGCTGCGAGCACGCGCCGTGGCCCAGGGCATCGAGGCCCCCGAGGACGACGAGGACGCCGCGCGCCTCGCGTTCCACTCCGGACTGTCCACCTCCACGCGCGTGACGGAGGTCGCGGGCCGAGGCGTGGGACTGGACGTGGTGCGCACGCAGGTGGAGGCGATGCGCGGCACGGTGGAGGTGAGCACCCTGCCGGGCCAGGGCGCGCGCTTCGCGCTCGATGTGCCCCTCACGCTGAGCACCTTGCGCGTCCTGCTGGTGTCCGCGGGAGGACAGATTCTCGCGCTGGCCAGCGAGGGCGTCGCGCGGCTGGTGCGGCTGTCCCCCGACGAAGTGCGCGACGTGGAGGGCCGTCCGACGTGGGTGGCGGAAGACGCGCTGGTGCCCCTGGCCTCGCTGGCGGACGTGCTGGGACTGCCCCCGGGGCCGCCGCGTCAGCGCCGGGGAGCGGTGGTGCTGGCGGCCGGCACCGCACGCGCCGCGCTGGTGGTGGATGAGGTCCTGGCCGAACAGGAGGCCCTCGTCCGGGCGCTCGGGCCGCGCGTGCGGCGCGCTCGGCACGTGTCCGCGGCGGCGGTGCTGCCAGACGGACGGCTGTCGCTCCTGCTCAACCCCGTGTCCCTCGTGCGGGCCGCGGGGGGCCGTCCTTCCACGGCGCTGTTCCCCGCCCCGGTGACCCAGCGGACGCGGCGGCGCATCGTCCTGGCGGACGACTCGCCCACCACCCGCGCGCTGGAGCAGAGCATCCTGGAGGGCGCTGGCTACGACGTGGTGCCCTGTGTCGACGGCGCCGAGGCCTGGGAGCGGCTCCAGGCGGGCGGCGCGGACGCCCTGGTGCTGGACGTGGAGATGCCTCGGATGGACGGCATCGCCCTCACCGAGGCCGTGCGTGCCTCCCCGCGCTTCGCGAGGCTGCCGGTCATCCTCGTCACCGCCAGGGGGCGGCCCGAGGACAAGGCCCGCGGGCTGCAAGCCGGGGCCAGTGCCTATCTTGTGAAAAGCGCCTTCGACCCGACGAGCCTGCTGGAGACCTTGAGACGACTTCTATGAGGACAGAACCGTTGCGCATCGTGGTGGCCGAGGACTCTCCCACCGCCCGTCGACTGCTCGTGGAAATCCTCCGCGCCGACCCGGGGCTGAGCGTGGTGGGTGAAGCCAAGGATGGCGTGGAGGCGATGGAACTCACCCAACGTCTGCGGCCCAACCTGGTGACGATGGACATCCAGATGCCGCGCATGGATGGCCTGGAGGCCACCCGCCGCATCATGACGGAGGTGCCCACGCCCGTCGTCGTCGTCTCCACGCTGGTGGAGCGCGACATCCAGACGTCCATGGCCGCGTTGCGGGCCGGAGCGCTCGCGGTGCTCCAGAAGCCCCTGGGCCCCGAGTCCCCCGACTTCGACGCGGACAGCCGCCGCCTGCGCGACACCCTCAAGGCCATGGCCGAGGTGAAGGTCGTCCGCCGCTGGCCGGACCGGGGCACCGCGCAGACCGCGCCCGCTCCCAGGCCCGTGCCTCGCGCGAAGTCGCTCCGGGCGTCGGTGGTCGCCCTGGCCGCGTCCACGGGTGGACCGGCCGCCTTGTTCCGGCTCCTGTCGGAATTGCCCGCGGACTTCCCCGCGCCCCTGCTGGTGGTGCAGCACATCGCCATCGGCTTCGGCCAGGGCCTGGCGTCCTGGTTGGCCACGGCGGGCCCGCTGCCGGTGCGGGTGGCGGAAGAGGGGGAGCTGCTCCTGCCCGGGCACGTCTACCTGGCGCCGGACGACCGGCACCTGGGCATCCAGGACGGCCGGGCCCAGGTGTCCAAGGCCGCTCCCGTCAACGGCTTCCGTCCCTCCGCGACGTGGCTGTTCCGCTCCGTCGCGCGCGCGCACGGCCCCGAGGCCCTGGCGGTCATCCTCACCGGCATGGGCCAGGATGGCCTGGAGGGGACCCGAGAGCTGCGCGAAGCCGGAGGCCGCGTGCTGGCCCAGGACGAGGAGTCCTCGGTCGTCTTCGGCATGCCCGGCGTCGTGGTGAGCGCGGGGCTGGCGGACGAGGTCGTCTCCCTGGCCGCCCTGCCTTCCCGCTTGTTGCTCGCTGTCCGGGCGGACACGCAGCCAGGGTGAGCCACAATATCCGCTACTGAATCCTTGCTGGGCGCCTGCCTGGCCCGGAATGGCCTCCGGGTCCTGGGGTGTCAATATCCCGTCAGCCCTTCCGCGTTCCGATGAGCCCTGCCCTGCCTTCCTTCGTCTCCGCCTTCACCGCGCTCCCCGACCCGGCCTACGTCCTCGATGCCACGGGTCGCATCCTGGCGTGCAGCGCCTCGGGAGCGCGGGCGTTCGGACGGGGGACCGATGGGCTGGAAGGCCGTCAGTGGACCGAGCTCGGCGTGCCCCTGGAGGACGCCGCGCGACTGGAGGTGGCGCGAGTCCAGGCGTCGACTCGCGGCGACGCCGTCACGGTGGAGCTGCCCTGGCCGGTGGACACGGGCCTGCGCCGCCACGCGCTGGTGCTCACGCCCCTTGCGTCCGAGGAGGGCGCAAGCACCGTGCTGGTGACGGCGAGGCCGCTCACGGAAGCCGAGGCCGTGTACTCACGCGCCCTGGAGCTGGAGCAGGCGGCGCGCGCGGAGGTCGAGCAGGCCGAGCGACGCCGCTCGTTCCTCTACCAGGCGATGACGACGCTGTTCACCCATCCGCCCGACCCCCACGGCATGTACACGCTGCTGGCGCACCTGGCGGTGCCGGACCTGGCGGACTGGTGTCTGGTGGATGCGCTGGAGCAGGGCCCGTGGGTGTCCCGCGTGGCGGCGGCCTGCCTGGACCCGACGCAGCAGGAGCGCGCGAGCACGCTGCCCCAGCGCATCGAGAAGCGCGACGACGCCCCGGTGGGTCTCTTGCGCGTGCTGTACACCGGGGAGCCGGAGCTGGTGCCCGCGGTGACGGATTCGCTCCTGCGCGCGGCGGCGGCGGAGCCGGCGCACCCGGCCCTGCTGCGCACGCTCCAGGCGCGCTCGTACATGATCATCCCGCTGCGCGCGCGCGGGAACACGCTGGGCGCGGTGACCTTCGTCTCCTCGGGTTCGGGGCGGCGGTATGGCCCGGATGACCTGGCGCTGGCGGAGGACCTGTGCCTGCGCGCCAGCCTCGCCATCGACAACGCGCGGCTGGTGGGTGAATCGCGCAGGGCCGCCCGGGCGCGCGAGGACCTGCTGGCCGTGGTGTCGCACGACTTGAAGAACCCGCTGGGCGTGGTGCAATTGGGCGCGGCGCTGCTCCTGCGTGGGCCGGGCGCGCGGCCGGGCGGAGAGAGCGTGACGAAGCAGGCCACGCGCATCCAGGACGCGACGGACCGGATGTCGCGCCTCATCTCCGACCTGCTGGACTGGGGCCGGCTGGAGGCGGGCGGGCTGCCGCTGGAGCTGGGAGAGCACTCGGTGGCGGGGCTCGTCGCGGAGGCGATGGAGTCCATCCGTCCCCTGGCGGAGGCCAAGGGACTGCACCTGCACCCCCGGCCTCCTCCCGAGGACGTGCGCACCCGGTGCGACAGGACGCGGGTGCTCCAGGTGATGGGCAACCTCCTGGGAAACGCGGTGAAGTTCACCCCGGCGGGCGGCGACCTGGAGGTGGGGGCGTCCGTGCGCAACGGCGAGGTGTACTTCCACGTCCGGGACACGGGCGCGGGCATCGACGCGGAGGCGCTGCCCCACATCTTCGACCGGTACTGGCAGGCGCGCGACGCGGCCAGCCGGGGCACGGGGCTGGGGCTCGCCATCGCCAAGGGACTGGTCGAGGCCCACGGCGGGAGCATCCACGCGCGGAGCACTCCGGGCGAGGGCAGCACGTTCTCCTTCACGCTGCCATTGGCCCACGTGTCCACCGCGCCCCACTCCGGCCGCCCTCGCCCGCGCGCGGACGCCTGAGTTTCGCCGGGGACGGGTAGAGTCCTCCCCGGATGCTCACCACGGAGCCGATTCCCACCGCCTTCCTGCTCGCCGTCTGCGGCGCACTGCTCGCGCTCAGCGTGCTGTTCAGCCGCGCGTCCGGCCGCTTCGGCATCCCCGTCGCGCTGCTGTTCCTGGGCGTGGGCATGGCGGCCGGCTCCGACGGGCCCGGCGGCATCGACTTCGACAACTACGGCTTCGCCTTCCGCCTGGGGACGGTGGCGCTGGTCCTCATCCTCTTCGACGGTGGCCTCAACACTCCCTTGGCGGCCATCCACTCCGCGCTGCGCCCGGCGGCGGCGCTGGCGACGGTGGGCGTGGTGGCCACGGCCGCGTTGATGGGCGCGGCGGCGCACTTCCTCTTCGACTTCCCGTGGACGCAGGCGCTGCTGCTGGGCGCCATCGTCTCCTCCACGGACGCGGCGGCCGTCTTCTCCGTGCTGCGCGGCAGCGGGCTGCACCTGAAGCGGCGGGTGGGCACCACGCTGGAGCTGGAGTCGGGCCTCAACGACCCGATGGCCGTCATCCTCACCACCGGCCTGACGCACACCCTGGCGAGCGGGAAGCCTCCGGGGTGGGAGCTGGCGGTGGAGGCGGTGGTGCAGATGGTGGTGGGCGCCGGCCTGGGCCTGGCCATGGGCTGGGGCGCGCGGCTCCTGCTCAAGCGGCTGCGCCTGCGCGTGGCGGGGCTCTATCCGGTGATGACGCTGGCCCTGGCGCTGTTGTCCTTCGGCCTGCCCACGCTCCTGCACGGCAGCGGTTTCCTGGCCGTGTACATCGTGGGCATCGCGCTGGGCAACGAGACCATCCGCTACCGCACCGGCCTGTTGCGCGTGCATGACGCGCTGGCGTGGCTGTCCCAGGTGTTGATGTTCCTGGTGCTCGGGTTGCTGGTGTATCCGCGAAACCTCATCAGCGTGGCCGGGGTGGGCCTGGGCCTGGGCCTCATCCTCGCCTTCGTGGCGAGGCCGCTGGCGGCGCTGCTGTGCCTCCTGCCCTTCCGGTTTCCCCTGGGGGAAATCATCTACACGGGCTGGGTGGGGCTGCGCGGCGCGGTGCCCATCATCCTGGCCACCTTCCCGGTGCTGTCCGGCACGGAGGGCTCGCGAGACATCTTCAACATCGTGTTCTTCATCGTGGTGGTGAACGGGCTGGTGCCCGGCGCCACGGTGCCGTGGGTGACACGCAAGCTGGGGCTCGCGGCCAACGTGCCCGAGCCGCCCCAGGCCGTGCTCGAAATCGCTTCCACGCAGTTGCTCAAGGGCGAGGTCAGCTCGTTCTACATCCACCAGGCCTCCGCCGTGGCCGGCGAGCGACTGGCGGACCTGCCCTTTCCTCCTGGCTCCTCCGCGATGCTGCTGGTGCGAGGCCAGGAGCTCGTCGCCCCCAAGGGCGACACCGTGTTCCAGCAAGGGGACCACGTGTATGTCATCAGCCACACCGAGGACCTGGCCCTGCTGCGGCTGCTCTTCGGCCAGCAGGAGGACGAGTAGCCACGGCCGTCGTTTCCGTTGCCCGGGTCTGGACCGGCCGCTAGCTTGGGCGGGCGATGCGGGTCTCGACAGTCCTTGAGCGTGAGTCGATTCAAGTCATGGACTTCCGGTGCGACGCCGGTCCCGACGACGCGCCGTTCGCCGAGGTGCACCGCGCCTTCTCCGTGGCCTACGTGCGCAAGGGCACCTTCTGCTACCGCACGCGCGGTGAGTCCTTCGAGCTGGTCGCGGGCTCGCTGCTGATAGGTCACCCCGGGGATGAGTACATGTGCTCGCACGAGCACCTCCGCGGCGATGAGTGCCTGTCCTTCAAGCTGGCTCCGGCGCTGCTGGAGTCGATGGGACTTTCGCCCGACGGCTGGCGCAGCGGCGGTGTTCCGCCCCTGCCGGAGCTGATGGTGCTGGGGGAGCTGGCCCAGGCCACCGCCGAGGGGACGAGCGACGTGGGGATGGACGAGGTGGGCCTGGTGTTCGCGGCCCGCTTCGCGGAGGTCGTCACGGGGCGGACTGACAAGGCGCCCTCGGCGCGGCCCGTGGACCGGCGGCGCGTGGTGGAGTCGGCGCTGTGGCTGGATGCGCACTCGGGCGAGGATATCGACCTGGAGGGCGCGGCGAAGGAGGCGGGGCTCAGCCCGTTCCACTTCCTGCGACTCTTCTCGAAAGTCGTCGGCGTGACGCCGCACCAGTACCTGCTGCGCTCCCGCCTGCGCCACGCGGCGCGGCTGCTCGCGGACGACTCGCGCTCCATCACCGACGTGGCCTTCGACGTCGGCTTCGGCGACCTCTCCAACTTCGTGCGCACCTTCCACCGCGCCGCCGGAGTGTCCCCCGGACGCTTCCGTCAGGCGGCCCGGGGCGAGCGCAATTTCCTCCAAGAGCGACTCGCCCCTCGCCCCGTACGGTGACGGCCTCTCTCACACAGAGGTCATCGTGTTCGACCACATCGGCTTGAAGGTGAAGGACCTGGACGCCAGCGTGCGCTTCTACACCGCCGCGCTCGCGCCCCTGGGATTTGGACTGTGCTCGCGAGACGACTCGGGCGCGGGCTTCGGCCCACCGGGTGAGCCCGCGTTGTGGCTCTACCCCACCCAGGGCGCGACGGGGCCTGGCACCCACCTGGCGTTCCGCGCCTCGCAGCACGCCGCCGTGGACCGCTTCCACGCGAGCGGGCTGGAGGCCGGCGGTCAAGACAATGGGAAGCCCGGCGTGCGCGCCGACTACAGCCCCACGTACTACGCCGCGTTCCTGAAGGACCCCGACGGCAACAACGTCGAGGCCGTCTGTCTGAAGTGACTTCGAGCGAGGCGCTCCCGGCGTGTGGCCCACCGGGAGCGTTTCGGCGCGGTGCTACTGCCGCATCATCTCGTGCTGGAAGCGGGCCTCGGCCTTCTTCGTCGGGTCCGCGTGGTCCGGGTGGAAGTCCGGCTTGAGGTCGAAGTCCACGCGCAGGACGCGGCCGGTGAAGCGGGAATTGGACGGGTACTCGGGGCTTACCGCCGTGCCCTTGTCCCAGCCCACGTCGAACGTCTCATCCATCGAGTAGCCCACCGGCACCGTCCTGGGAATCTGGGCTTCCGCCACCTTCTTCCCGTCGACGAAGAGCCGCCCCGTGCCACCCGCGCCGAAGGGCTCCGGTCCGGTCTTCTCGAACTCGTAGCGGAGCACGTGCTTGCCGGGCTTCAACGCCTCCTTGCCACGCAGATACGTCAGCTCGGGCCCGGGGAAGTTGTAGCAGAACACCGGCACGCCCTCCTTGAGGTACAGCGAGAAGCCCGCGGAGCTTCCGCCGAGCGCGACGACGGGGCCTCGGGCGTCACCCGCGGGCACCTCCACCTGGGCCGTCATCTCCCAGGAGCGGTTCTTCGTGTCCGGCCCGGCGAACTCCTGGATGCGCACGGCGCCCTCGTAATACGTCATGCGCTCGCGCTCCGCGTAGAGCCCCGCGCGGCCCAGCGCGCGCATCTGGAAGCGGTCATCCAGTGGCAACACCTGGTAGCGCCCCGCCTCCGCCCACCACAGGCCCACCAGCTCGATGAGCTTCTTCACCATCGGGTCGCTCAGGTTCGCGCGGTCCCTGCCCTTCATCAGGTCGTTCGACTCGGTGGGGTCCTCCACGACGTTGTAGAGCTCCCAGTGGTCCTCGTCGAAGCTCCACCGCGCCTTGTTCTCCCACGGTTTGCGCCCGTGGTACGTCACGACCTTCCAGCCATCGTGGTACAGGCCCCGGTTGCCGAGCATCTCGAAGTACTGGGTGATGTGATTGGTCGGCGCCTTCGCGTCGCTGAACGAGTAGTTCATCGGGTAGCCCTCGACGGGCTCCTGCTGCACGGAGTTGATGAAGCGCGGGGCCTCCACGCCAATCGCCTCCAGAATCGTCGGGACGATGTCGATGCAGTGGTGGTACTGCGTGCGCAGCTCGCCCCTGGCTTCGATTCCGCGCGGCCAGTGGACGATGAGCGGGTTTCGCACCCCGCCGAAGTGCGTGTACTGCTTGCAGAGCTGGAACGGCGTGTTGCCCGCCATGGCCCAGCCCACCGGGTAGTGGTTGTACGAGCCGGGCTGGCCGAACTGGTCGATGCGCGCCAGGTTCTGCGCCACCGTCTCCTCGGCGTTGTTCGCCACGGACTGCTCGTTGAACAGGCCCGTCAGCGTGCCCTCACCCGAGGAGCCGTTGTCCCCGATGAAGACGAACACCAGCGTGTTGTCGAGCTGCCCGGTGCGCTCCAGGAACTCCATCAGCCGGCCGAGCTGCGCATCCGCGTGTTCGATGAAGCCGGCGTACAGCTCCGCCATGCGCGCGAAGAGGCGCTTCTCGTCGGCGGAGAGCGAGTCCCACTTCTGCACGCCCTCCAGCATGGGCGCGAGCTTCGCGTGCTCGGGGATGATGCCCAGCTTCTTCTGCTGGGCCAGCACCTTCTCGCGGTAGGCGTCCCAGCCCAGGTCGAACTGGCCCTTGTACTTGTCCGCCCACTCGGGCGCGACGTGGTGGGGCGCGTGCGCGCACCCCAGCGCGAGCCACGTCAGCCAGGGCTTCGCCGGGTCGGCCGAGTGGTGCTGCGAAATCCAGCTCATGGCCCGGTCCACCAGGTCCGCGGACAGGTGGTAGCCCTCTTCGGGCGTGGCCGGCGGGTCGACGGCCTCGCGGTCCAGGAAGAGCTTGGGCTCCCATTGGTCGCAGTCGCCTCCGAGGAAGCCATAGAAGCGGTCGAAGCCAAAGACGGAGCCCGTGGGCCAGCGGTCATAGGGCCCGGCGATGGTCGTCTCTTCGGAAGGCGTGTTGTGCCACTTGCCAATGCAGTAGCTGGTGTAGCCGTGTTGATGGAGCATGGCGGGTACTCCCGCCTTGTCCTGCGGCTGACGGCCGTTGTAGCCGGGGAAGCCCGTGGCCAGTTCGGTGATGTTGGCCATGCCCACGGAGTGGTGGTTGCGGCCCGTCACGAGACAGGAGCGCGTGGGCGAGCACAGCGCGGTGGTGGTGAAGTGCGTGTAGCGCAGGCCCTGCTGTGCCAGCTTCATCAGCGTGGGCGTGCGAATCATGCCGCCGAAGGGTTCACACCAGCCGAAGCCAACGTCGTCCAGGATGACGTAGAGGATGTTGGGCGCGTCCTTCGGCGCCTTGGGTGGCATCGGGAAGGCCGGCTCTGATTCCTCGTACGTGCGACCAATCCGGCCAGGGAAGCGCTCTCCCTCCCGGTAGGTCTTCATCGTGTCCGCTTTCACACCCCCGCCACCGTTGCCACCCTGATTCTTGCGCTTGTCCTTGCTCATACGGGCCTCCCGGGCACCGCCTGAAGGTGAAGGGCCGCGTGAACGACGGCATCGGCCTGGCGGCTCGGGCGGACGAGGGACCGGGCGGAGGGTGTGTCAGGTCCCCGAAGGGTGACGCGGTGCTCCTGGAGCTAGCGGCTTGGAGTCCTCTTCCTTCGCGCGCCCGTCGTCGGGGCGGACGCGGCGGCGCGCAGGATGCGGCGGAAGGTGGGGCATTCCAGGTGGCTCGGCGCGGGGCAGACAGCGGCGTGCCGAAGACCGTCGCGCATGATGCCGAGCTCGCGAATCGTCCTGTCGAGTTCCTCCGCCTTGGCCACGAGCAGGGGTCGGTCGATGCGCAGCCGCCCGTCCGGCGCGAACATGTGCGCGATGTCATCGAGCGAGAAGCCGGCGGCGCGCCCCAGTGAAATCAGCGCCAGTCGCTCCAGGACATCGGGAGCGAACAGCCGGCGCAGGCCCCGCCTGCCGGTGGAGGCAAGCAGCCCCTTCCCTTCATAGAACCGCAGCGTCGAGGCGGGAACGCCGGACCGCCGCGCCACCTCCGTGATGTCCAGGTCTCTCACCCACTTGACCTCAAGTCGACTTGAAGTGGCACAGTTGAACTTACGCTGCCTGAAGGCAAGTCGAAGGAGACATCCATGACCGCGACGAACCCCCTTGGAGACGAGCAGACGAAACTCTGGAACGGCACCGCCGGGCACGCCTGGGTCGACATGCAGGAGTTGATCGACTCCATGTACAAGCCGCTCGAGGACATGCTCGTCGCGGCGGTGTCCCCGGACTCTGGAGGCCGGGTGCTCGACATCGGCTGTGGCACGGGCGGCACCACGCTCGCCGTCGCTCGACGGTTGGGGGCACAAGGTCGCTGTCTCGGCATTGACATCTCGGACCCGATGCTCGCCACCGCGAGGGCGCGGGCGGAGCGGGAAGGCACGCCTGCGCGGTTCGTCCACGCCAACGCGCAGCGCCATGTGTTCGAGCCCGCGAGCTTCGACCAGCTCATCTCTCGCTTCGGCGTCATGTTCTTCGATGACCCGGTCCGGGCCTTCACGAACCTGAGAAGTGCCGCGAGGGACGGCGCGGAGCTCCGGTTCATCGCCTGGCGGAGTGCGGCGGAGAATCCGTTCATGACCACCTCCGAGCGCACGGCGGCACCGCTCCTGCCGAACCTCCCCGCTCGTCGGCCGGGTGGCCCGGGACAGTTCGCCTTCGCGGACCCGCACCGGGTCCAATCCATCCTGGAGGAGAGCGGCTGGGCCGGGGTCGAACTCCGGCCCATCGACGTCGAGTGCGTCTTTCCCGAGAAGGAGCTGGTCCGTTACCTGTCCCGGCTCGGGCCCGTCGGAATGTTCCTCCAGGAGACGGACGAGCGGACTCGCACCAAGGTTGTCGACGCGGTCCGCGTCGCCTTCGAGCCCTTCGTGCATGGCACGGAGGTCCGCTTCACCGCGGCCTGCTGGTGGATATGCGCTCGGGCGCCATCCGCGTCAGCCGGCTGATACGACCGGGTCACTTCAAAAATGCGTGACGGGCGAGTCGCTCTAGCGGGCCTGCATGGACTCAACCATGTCAAAGATGTGCGCTAGCGCGCCTTCCATGGCTTTGGCGGTGGCATCGCCACTCTGGTTGGTAATGATGAATACCCCCAACTGGTACTTCGGCACGATGAAGACGTAGCTTTGCGCGCGCGGCACGCCGCCGTGATGCACGTAGTGGGTGCCCAACTGGCTGTTCTGGCCGATGTTCCAGAAATAGCCAATGCTGAAGTCCTCTTCAAAGCGCACCAGCGGCTTGTGCGACTCGGCCACCGCGGGATGGGCGCCCAATTGCAAGCGCAAGTACTTGACCATCTCTGGCATCGTCGCCTTCAAGTTTCCCGCGGCGCCCCAGGGCAGGAGTGGCATCGGCGTGGTGGCGACCGGGTTGTCGCTGTGGTAGCCAGGCGCCAGCCGGCTGGCGTACTGGGCAGGCAGGCGAAGCCATGTATCGCGCATGCCGGCTTCCCGGGACAGGAATTCCGCGAGCAACGATTCGTAGGGGGCTCCGTAGATTTTTTCGAGAGTGTGCGCGACCAGTTCGGTGCCGGCGCTCGAATATGCATAGTCCTTGCCGAGCGGACCCTTGATGCTGACTGTGTGCAGGTCCTGCCAGAATTGCTGCTGCCCGTAGTCTGCATAGGCGACATTGAGCTTTGCCGGGGTGGCATGCTCAGTGAAGTCCTTCAACACCGCATTCACTTGCAGTGGCAACATTCCCGGCATGCCGCTGGTGTGCGTGATCAAATGGCGCAGACGGATAGGCTCGCCGTTTGACTGCAAGTTCGGATAGGCGGACGGCAGATACTTTTGTATCGGATCGTCGAGAGTCGCCTTACCTTCGAGTACAGCGTTTGCCAACAGCAGGCCGGCGAATGTCTTGCTGACCGAACCTATTTCATAAAGAGTCGTATCGTTGGGCGGATTGGACTTGCCGGTTTCCAGTTCACCTCGATGCTGGATGAACTCCTCGCCGCGATAGACCACTGCGATCGAGGTTGAGTGCAGCAGTCTTTCCTGCAGCAGGGTTGTCGCGGCCTGGTTCATTGCCGTGGGAATATCGCGTGCTGGCGCAGAGCCAGCCGTCTTGCAAGCGGCCAACACCAGCGTCATTCCAGCAATGGCTACGGAGAGTTTGTTCATCAGGCGCATCTTCCAGAGAGGGGTGGACATTTTCGCACAACACCCAGGTCGGAGCCATGCGCTCGGGGGCCGCCTTGCGGTAGCACGGGCGCATGCGCAGGCGTTGGGCGGAGTCCAGGACACCATCGGAGAGCCGTTCAGGACGCGGATGGCTGCGTGTATTTCGTGGATTCCTCGCATGGACTCCTCATACGCAACGAGCGACAAGCAGACCGTGAGCATCGGCGCAGGGGATTGCCCTAGAGTCATGTCGCCTTGAGCCCCCGAAGTGTGCGGGGCTCTTCCTTGGAGGGGCATCATGACTGGGATGAAGCAAGGTCTCCGCGCCGCGAGACTGATGGGCCTCCTGGCCCTGGCCGGCTGTGACTCGGACCCGAAGGCGGAGCCGTGGGACGGGCTGTACACGCCGCTGGAGGAGCAGGGAGACATCATCGCGGACACCGGTCCGTTCGCGACCTGCACGGTGCGAAAGGACATCTCCGCCCCCTGCGGCTCACCCGAGGTCTTCGACCTCTCCTCGTGCAATCGAGCGTCCCTGGACACACTCGAGCGAGAGGGCGCCGTCTACCGTGGCGTGGTCCGCGTCGAATACATGCAGCCACAAAGGGAGATGGCCACCGCGGGCGTGGGCCTCCGACTGAGCCCCGATGGGCGACAGGTGGAGTTCCTCAACGGGATAGCCTCCAGTTCATCCCAGCTCGGCGACGGGCAGTTCTCCGCGTCGATGGGCTACACCAACACGGCCTCTGGTGTGTACTTCGAACAGTTCGCATTGGGCTGCGAGGCGGTGTCTCCCCGGGAGCTCGTGGGCTGCTACAGCTATTGCGCGGATGGCTCCACCTATGTGCATGGAACCTTCCGCGCCGAGCGGATGAGCTGGGCTCGCGGCGAGGCGGAGTCCTCGGGCGGATTGAAGCTGCGCTCCGAGTCCTACGTGGAGCTGGGACAATCCGTGGACGTCTTTGTCGCGAAGGACCATGCCTACGTGGTGTCCATCCAGCGCCGGGGAGAGCCGGGCGGGCTGACGGTCTTCGACGTGAAGGACCGGCGACGGCCCGTCTTCAAGACGTCCATCAGCCTGCCGGGCGACAACTATTGGAACGGCGTGTGGTCAAAGGGCGACGCGCTCTATGTCGCCAGCGCCAGCTCCGGCCTCATCGTCTTCGACATCTCGAATCCGGCCAGTCCCGTCTTCCTCCAGAGCTACCCGGGCGGAGGGCCCCTCGACATCCACACGGTGCTGGTCGATGGAGACCGGCTCTATGCGATGTCCACCGGACGGAACGCCGAGGTGCTGCTCTTTGATGTGACCACCCCCACCGAGCCACGACTCCTGCACCGCGAGAGCCTGGGCGGCATCGGGACCGGCATCTATGGCGTGCCACACGACGCCTTCGCGTACGGAGACCGCCTCTATGTGAGTCACATGAGCGGCGGCTACCAGATTCTCGACGTGCGCAACCCAGAGAACTTCGAGCACCTGGGCGAGTACACCTACTACGGCGCGGTGAGCCATCACAGCGCGGTGGGCACCCTGGGCGGACACACGGTGGCGTTCGAGGGCGGCGAGCGACAGGGCGCCCACCTGCGTGTGCTGAAGGTGGATGACCCGACGAACATCGAGCTCATCGGAGAGTTCAAGCTGCGCGACGTCGCCTCCATCCACAACATGCTGCTGGTGGGCACGCGCCTGTACATCGCCTGGTACCATGAGGGCCTGCGCGTGCTGGATGTCTCCAATCCCACGAAGCCCCGGCAGGTGGCTCACTTCAACACCTACAGGGAGTCAGACCCCAAGCGCGAGGACGGCCAGTACGAGGGCGCGCTCGGCATTCGCGTGCCAGGAGATGGGCACGTGTACGTGGTGGATGACGCACGAGGGTTGCTCATCTTCGACGAGCCCTGAGCGACGCACCCGCCCGGGGCCGCCGTTGAGGGCCCCGGTTCGAGGCGCGGAGGCCCGGTCGGTTCGACGGCGCGTTGGCGTACCAGCGCCAGGTGGATGGGGACACGACCTGAACAGGATTCGCCCGACACGGCTCACAGTGGCACGGTAGCGCCGAGCAGTTCGAGCACCGCGGCGCCTTCGGGCGTGTCGGCGACGAGCGGCGCCGTCAACTGGCCAAGGTCGCGCGCCGCGCGAGCGAGTTCGACGACGTGCTCGTTCGTCTCGCCGGCAATCCACCATTCCGACGAATCCTCATCGGCGACAATCCAGAGCCAACCCCCTTCCGCCAGGCTGAAGTCGTGGAGCGTGGCTTTCGTCGCGTACGCGCGTGAATAGGAAGAGAAGCGCTCCTTGAGCGCCGCATGCGCTTCGGCGCTGAATGGGCCCTGCGACGCTCGCAACCAGCGACCATTCCGGAAGGGCTGCACCGGGCACGCCGCTTCGGAGCGCGCGAGGTCGGCGTTCTTTCCCCAGAACGAATACGGCACCATGTCCTGGTGGAGGTACCCGTCCAAGAACGCATCGAAGAGCCACGACGAGAAGGAACGCGGGGGTGACCAACCACGGTCGCGGTGGTGTTCATGGACAGGCGGGTCGCGCGAACCATCCAGTTCGAAGAACACGCGCCACTGGCGCATGACATCGGTTTGGAAATAGACCAGCGGCCCGTGGAGAGCGCTCGGAGGCGTGGGGACATCGAGCTCGTCGCCAGTCGCGCGCTCGACGGAGGTCAGCACGGACGTCAGCGTCTCGAGCGTGCCATCGCGGTATTCGGCCCACAGGTCCGGAAGCGGCACCTCCCATTCCTCGTCGGTCACGCGTCCGACGATGACGGCTCCTGGCTCGGGGGCATTCCACACCCTGCGTTGGTATTCATTGGGCGCCATCGGAATGGTCGCAAGGCGGGTGAAGAACTCGCGCACGACGGCGGGAAGCGAGCGGCCGGACCGCGCCTCCCAAGCCTCGACTTCACGGAGTCGCTCGGGACAGGTCGACGGCTCCACCACGAGAAGCAGATAGAGAGGCTGGAGCGGTGAAAGCATGAGCCCGACACTCTAACGAGAGGGCGCCGGGTCAGCGAGGGAGCAGGCGATGCTCGCCTGGCCCGAGGAGGGTCGCCCGGGGCCGCCGTGGACGGCCCCGGTTGGAGGCATGGAGGCCCCGGTCAGTTCGACGGCGCGTTGGCGTACCAGCGCACGTAGTCCACCTCGAGCACCTGGGGGAACACGGTGTTCGTCGGGTCTCCGCCCAAATCCCCCAGCGCCAGGTTGAGCAGCAGGTGGTTGGGCTGGTCGAACACCCACGTCCCCGTGGTGCCACGCGGGAAGGTGAAGCGCTTGATTCGGTCCGCGTACCACTCCACGCGGTTGGCATTCCAGAAGATGCCGAAGGTGCGCCACGCGTCACCCACGCGCGCGGGCGCGTAGTCCACCTGTCCCGGAGGTCCCCAACCGTAGGCGATGCCGGGCGCGTGAATGGTGCCGTGAGCCAGCGTGGGCAGCGGCCCCTCGCCCTCGAAGATGTCGAACTCTCCGTTGGCGGGCCACTCCCCCGTGGAGCCCATCATCCACGCCGCGGGCCAGGTGCCCAGCCCCGTGGGCGCCTTGAGCCGCACCTCGACGTAGCCATACTGGCGCTCCATGCGGCCCTTCGAGTGGATTCGCGCGGACGTGTAGTCGCGCGTCACGCCGTCCGCGCCGGTATACGTCTCTCGCCGCGCGATGATTTTCAGGTGACCACTCCCGTCGTGCTGCACGTTCTGGGGACGCGCCGTGTACTGCTGAATCGTCCGACCGTTGTCCCACATGCCGCCCGTGACGGGCTCCCACACCTGCGGATTCGGCAGGGTGCCCGCGACTCCGTCGAACTCGTCACTCCAGAGCAGCTGGCTCGGCTCGCCCGGCGTCGGCGGCGGGACGACCGCCAGCGTCAGCGCGTCCACCAGGAAGGCATTGCCCGCCGTGGCATTGGACTGAAGGACATACACATCCAGCGTGTTGCCCGTCTGCTGCACCGTCGTCTCCACCGTCAGTTGCTGGAAGGCCGTCGTCAGGCCAACCTCCGGAGACTCCGCGTACCCCACCGAGGTCCCCGCGCCATTGCGCTCCCGGACGGCCAGCACCACGGGCTTGCCCACCGTCCCGGCGTTGCTCGCCGCGATGAAGACCTGTGCCCGGTAGACGGTGCCCACCGTCGTGGAGGCCACCGCGTCCGGAGCGTCATCCAGCGAGTAGGCGTCCCCCGCCGACCGCGTGACGCGCACCACGTACGCACCATCCGGTGCCGACGCGTGGCTCACCCGGGCCAGCGTCCCCTGCCACGTCGACCAGCCGGTGAGGTTCGTCTCAAATGAAGGGTTGGACAGGATGTTGCCCGCGGGCAGGGCAAGGTCCTCCGCGGCGGCCACACCTGCCGCCGTGAAGAGGGCGGCGGTGCAGAACAATCTCATCCAGGTTCGACCCGTTGTCGTGACGCGCTGACGCATGAATACCTCGGGGTGGAGGGAAACAGGAGCCCCGTCGCATATCCCCGAAATACAAAACCTCGCTGATGTTTCTATGTCATTGCGGGTTTTCCACTCGCGATTCGAATTTCATGCGCCACTGAGTTCCGGCGCGTGTCTGGATTCAAATAGGCAAGGCACCCACTGGCCCCGTCGGGCTCCGCCCGGCCCTTGTTCCGGCCGGGCGGAGAACTTCGGTCAGATTTTCTGGTCCGCGAGCGCGTGGGAGCGCTCGCGCTCAATCGCACTGCCAATGCCGATGGTGACGAGCCCCACCGACAAGGCGACCGCGACTCCCGCAGGCCCGCCGAAGGCGCCCACCGCCGCCGCCGTGCCGAAGTAGCCCGCCACGGCGCCACCGGCCTGCACCGCGCCGAGCGCCACCTGGTACTTGTCGTCGTTGGCGATTCCCTCGGCCACCTGGATTCCGCCGCTCACGACACCCACCGCCGCGCTGAGCCGGCCCGACCACTCCGCCAGCTTGATGGGATTGACGCGTCCGCCCAGCTCTCCCGAGGGGGAGATGGTCGTGCCCGTGCCCTTGGCCGCGAAGCGCAGCAGCTCCGCGCCCTCCACCACTCCGCTCGCCCCGTCGATGATGCCCAGGCCGCTCTTGACGAGGTCGAGCTTGTTCTGTTCGTCCAGGGCCTTCTTGAAGTCCCCCACCCCGGACACGACGTCCTTCGCGCCGGAAATCACCTGGAAGCCACCCACGGCACCCACCCCGAGGCGCTGGTCCTTGTCGAGGTCCAGGGTGAGCTCCTGGTTGAACTCCTCCACGGGATTCAAGCTGAAGAACTTCGGGTTGTTCGCCGGGTCGGGCTTGCCCTGCTTCGTCGCCGCGGTGGTGTTGGCCTCCTGCGCCAGCCGCGCCAGCCCGTAGTCCACCGTGTCTCCCGCGACATCCCAGCCCGCGCTCTCCGGGGCCTCCGGCGCGTCCTCCAGCGTCTGGGCATGGAGCGCCGAGAGCTTGGAGAAGTCATTGAGCTGCTGCTGCAACCCGTTCACCGCATAGGCTCCCAGCGCGGCCTGCGCGGGCGGCAGGCTGGCCTTGAGCTGCTGGGGGTCGGCGATGGGCTTGCCATTGACGGTCAGCTTCTCGGGCGGGATGGACGCCTCCGCGGAGCCCTCCGGGCCGGTGAGCTTCGACTCCGCTCGCACCACCTGCGGGCCCTTGGGCGTCTGCGCCGTCGTCAGCGCCTGCTCGTAGGTGCGCTTGGGCTTGTCGCCGCCCTCCTCCAGGCCACTGGTGCGCTCGGTGACTTCCACCTCGCCCTTCGCGTTGCGCGACTCGGTGCGCTGGAAGTCCTTCACCCGGCGGACACCCGTGGGGTCCGTCTGGTCCGAGTGGCTGGCGGTGATGAGGCCCTTGTCGTTGTACGTCGTGGTGCTGGTGCCCTTGATGTCCACCAGCTCCTTTTCATCCTTGTCCGAGGGCTTGGGCACACGTCCCTCGGTCGTCTCGGTGACGGTGTTTCCCTCCAGCTTCTTGCGCGTGACGAGCGTGACGTTGGGCTGTCCCTCGAAGAAGGTCTGCGTGTTCAGCTCGCCGTCGCCGCTCTTCTCCAGCACGTAGCTGGTGGGCGCGGCGTCGTCGGCGCCTCGGGCATCCTTCTCCACCTTGGCCAATTCCTCCGCGCCGGCCGGGCGGTCGCCCTTCACCGGCGAGTCGACGGCCTTCGTCTCCGTCTTCGTCAGCCGCAGCTCGTTTCCCTGCGAGTACGACGTCCCCTCCACGACCATCGCCTTCACGGGCTTGCCCTTCTCGTCCTTGGCTCCCGGAGGAGGAATGACGGTGGTGGTGGTGTGGACCGTGTCGGTGGAGGAGTGGTTCCTGAACTCGTCGAACTTGCCGTTGACGTGGTCCGTCTTGTCCGAGCCCCCGTACTCCTTCTTCGTCTCCGTCAGCGTCCCGTCCGGGGTGCGCTGGGTGGTGGTCTGCTTCGCATTGCTGCCGCCCTCGAACTTCGTGGCGGAGTAGGACGAGCCCTTCACCTTGCCCGCGGCCAGGTCCTCGAGCGACGGCGCGGGCGTGGAGGCGTCCTGCTTCCAGCGCGTATCGGTGGACGTGCTCGGCCCCTCCGGGCCCCCGCTTTCGAAGACGGTGCGGCGCGCGTCGCCCTTCTTGTCCACCTGGGTCGAGTCCACCTTGACGTTGTCGCCCTGGAACGACACCTCCAGGCGCTCGGTCACCTTGCCCGCCTTGTCCTTGCGCACGAGGACGGCGTGGTCCTTCGTCGCGCCGGGCTCGACGGTGAAGGGCTCCTTGGACTTGGGGTTCTTCGCGACGTCGTTCAGCGTCTGCCGAGCGGTGGTCCGCGTCTCCTGGTCCAGCGTCTTCTGGCGCGCGTTGAGGCCGTCGCGCTCCTCGGAGACGGAGTTGAGGTCCACCTCCGCCTGGAGCTTCTGGTCCAGCTTGCTCGGCATGGACTGGGCCTTGATGGCGGGGTCGACGTTGGAGAGGGCGTCGGCGTCCTTGTAGCGCTTCGCCGCGCGCAGCTGGCTCACCATCTCTCCGCCCAGCTTCGCCACCGCCGGGTCCTTGGCGTTCTCCTTCAAGGAGCGGCCGGGCTCCCCCACGCCGTCCAGCGACGTGGACTTCGAGGCCGAGAGGAGCTGACCCGCCAGCTCCTTGCGCGCCTCCGGTCCCACCATGTCGGCGCCCTGGGCCAGCGACTTCATGAGCTCCGGCGTCTTCGAGTGGTGCACCGAGCGGTCATTCACCTGCGCGTCGACGAACGCGTCACGCTGCGGCTTGGACTCCTTCCAGAGCGCGGCGCGGTAGGCGGGGTCGGGGTTGAGCGCCAGTTGCTTGCGCAGCTCCTCCGCGCCCGCGACGGCCTCCTCGTTCTTGTGCGGGGAGTTCTTCACGACGTTGTCCACGTGCTTGACGTCGGCGCGCGCCGCCTCTTCCGGCGTCACCGGCGCGGAGGTGCCGAACAGCTTCGCCTGGTCCTTCTTGCTGAGACTTCCGGCGTCGAAGGTGTCGATGACTTCGTTCGCCTTGGGGAAGGGCTCGGGCTGGCCGGCCTGCTTCGCGCTGACGTTGGCGGTCTTCTGCGCCTGGAGGGCCGTGTCCGAGGCGGTGACGGCGTGCTGCTTGGAGTCGCGCGCGGTGGTGTCGGCCTGGGTCAGCTTCTCCTCCGTGCCCTTGAAGGTCTTTGCTGCCTTGTCCACGCGGCCCTGGTCGGCGTCGACCTGCTTCTTCGCCTTCTTCACGGACTCGGCGTGGGCAGGGGTGCGGCCGGCGGGTGAGTCTCCGTGGTCCAGGAGGCGCTGGTAGTTGGTGTTGGAGGTGTCGAGCGCCTTCTGCGCTTCTCCCTTCTCCTTGGTGGACTTGTCATGGGCGGTCTTCGCCTGCTTCGCCTTCGCGGCGTCGGCCTGTGCCTTGACGGACTTGTTCTTCGCGTCGGTGCGCAGCGTCGTCGCGGTCTTCTTGTCGTTGGTGGCCTTCTCGACCTTGGGGTCCGGAGGCGGCTTGGGCGGCGGCGGCGGCGGAAGAGGGGGTGCTTCTCTGCGAGATATGCGCGGCGGGGGCATCGGCGGCTCCGGGGGTGTGGGGGACTGCGTGGCTGCCTGCTGCCACTGGATTACGCATCCGGCACACAGTCGGTTACATACGACCCACCTTCCCGGTGTCGGGGGTCCCCGCTGACTGGCGAGCCCGGGGGCTGTGATTGCCCGGCATGGGCGTCCGTGCGAGGAAGCGGGGCATGTCCTTCCTGCATCAGGCGCTGGTGTTCCTCGGCGCCGCGGTGGTGTCCGTTCCGCTGTTCAAGCGGCTCGGTCTGGGCTCGGTGCTCGGCTACCTGGTGGCCGGCGCCGTCATCGGCCCCTCCGGCGCGCAGCTCATCGGCGACGTGAAGAACGTGCTCCACTTCTCCGAGCTGGGCGTCGTGCTCCTCCTGTTCGTCATCGGCCTGGAGCTGCAGCCCTCACGCCTGTGGAACCTGCGCCACTCCGTGTTCGGCATGGGCGGCGCCCAGGTGCTCATCACCGGCTCCCTGCTCGCCGCCGCGTGCTTCCTCTTCGGACTGCCCCCCGCCGCCGCCATCATCGCCGGCTTCGGCCTCTCCCTCTCCTCGACCGCCTTCGCGCTCCAGCTGCTCGCCGAACGCAACCAGCTCACCACCGGCTACGGGCGGCTCGCCTTCGGCATCCTCCTGTTCCAGGACCTGGCCGTCATTCCCCTCCTGGCCCTGCTGCCCCTGCTCGGCCACACCGACGCCACCTCCGTCGAGCCCGGCTGGCATACCGGCCTCAAGGTCGTCGCCGTCCTCGTCGGCGTCGTGCTCTCCGGCCGCTTCCTGCTGCGCCCCCTCTTCCGCGCCGTCGCGTCGTTCCACAGCCAGGAGCTCTTCACCGCCACCGCCCTGCTCGTCGTCGTCGGCACCGCCGCCCTCCTCAACGCCGTGGGCCTCTCCATGGCGCTGGGCGCCTTCCTCGCCGGCGTGCTCCTGTCCGAGTCCGAGTACCGCCACGAGCTCGAGGCCGACATCGAGCCCTTCAAGGGCCTGTTGCTCGGCCTGTTCTTCATCGCCGTGGGCATGAGCGTGAACCTGGGCCTCATCACCGAGCGCCCCGGCCTCATCACCGGCCTCGTCGTCGGCCTCGTCGCCATCAAGGGCGCCGTGCTCTACGGACTGGGACGCTTCAACCTCAAGGAGAACGAGCCGGCGCTCAGCCTGGGCGTGGTCATCTCCCAGGGCGGTGAGTTCGCCTTCGTCCTCTTCGCCCTCGCCGTGTCCTTCCACGTCATGTCCACGGAGCTGGCGGACCTGCTCGTCGTCGTCGTGGGCCTGTCCATGGCCACCACGCCGCTGCTCTACGCCGCCTATGAGCGCTGGGGCCGTCCCCGCTTCCAGAAGAAGGCCCAGGCCCGCGAGTACGACGTGGCGCCCGAGGAGGACCACCCCGTCATCATCGCCGGCTTCGGCCGCGTGGGTCAGGTCGTCGGCCGCCTGCTGCGCGCCAAGCGCATCACCTTCACCGCCATTGACGCCAGCCCCGAGCACATCGACTTCATGAAGCGCTTCGGCAGCCAGGTCTTCTACGGCGATGCCTCCCGGCTGGACCTGCTGCGCGCCGCCCGCGCCGACAAGGCCCGCGTCTTCGTGCTCGCCATCGACGACGTCGAGGCCTCCATGCGCACCGCCAGGACGGTGAAGGAGCACTTCCCCCACCTCACCATCTTCGCCCGCGCACGCAACCGCGTGCATGCGTACCGGCTGCTCGATTTGGGCATCGAGCACGTGATGCGCGAGACGTTCGCCGGCAGCGTGGAGATGGGCGGCGACATCCTCCAGACGATGGGCCTCACCTTCTCCGAGAGCCACCGCGTCATGGAGCGCCTGAGAGACCACGACGAGAAGCTCCTGCGCGAGACGGCCCGCTTCCACCGCGACGAGCAGAAGCTCGTGGAGGCCGCCGCGCGCGCTCGCAAGGAGCTGGAGAGCCTGTTCGAGCAGGACGACGCCGAGGCGAAGAAGTCCGCGTGAGCGCCGAGCCCCGGGCAGGCCGACCTCCCGGGTCTTCAAGACTCAAGCTAAAAACAGCACATCCCAGGTCGGCTCGATTTTCCAGGCTATCTGAACCCGCATTCACCCGGGGCGCATTCATCCGTTCGAGTTGCAGCGAAGCCGCACGAGACGCCCGTTCCGAGCCCCCTCCATGCCCTGGAAGGCGCCGAGCGAGGGGGGGACCCCCACCGGCTGCTCGCGGGAGACGGCGAGCGGAGTATGGTTCTCCCCGGATGCGCCCCCGCCTCACCGCAACCCTCATCCTCGCCCCCTTCCGTGCATCGGCCCACGCGGAAGCTCGAGGCGCCTTCGCGCCAGTGGCGCCCTTCGTCCCCATCCGGGCGAGAGGCGACGCGCCGCGACGGCTTCGTGTACCGGGCGTTCCCCCC
>NZ_JABUMQ010000450.1:0-7334 GCF_013336645.1 Myxococcus sp. CA039A
GGCACCGAACGCGCCGTGGACGTCCCATCGCCCAACTGCCCCTGTGAATTGGCTCCCCAGCTCCACACCGTCCCGTCCGACTTCACCACCAGGGAATGGCCCGACGCCGACGCGCTGACCACCTGGGTGAGCCCTGGCACCTGGACGGGGCTCGTGCGGGACACCGTGGTTCCGTCCCCGAGCTGGCCCGCGCCATTGGCGCCCCAGGCCCACAGGGTGCCATCGCCCTTGATGGCCAGCAGATGACCCGAGCCGCACACGCTCACCACGCCGGTCAGCCCTGTCACGCGCGTGGGCACCGGGCTCAGGGTGGGAATGTCATCCCCCGACTCCCCCAGCCGATCCGAACCCCAGGTCCAGACCGTCCCTCCGTCCCGGACGACCACTGAGTAGTACCCACCCGCGAAGATGGACTCGATGCGAGACAGGCTCAGCACTCGCTTGGGCACCAGCGCCAACAGCGTGCTCCCATCGCCCACCTGTCCCTCGCTGTTGCCACCCCACGCCCACGTCTCTCCATTGGCCTTCATCGCCACGGTGTGCTGGCCACCGCCCGCCGTGATTCCCATCACTCCGCTCAGGCCCCCCACCGCCACGGGCAGCAGGCGCGACACCGTGGTGCCATCCCCCAACTGCGCACGCGTGTTGCTACCCCACGTCCAGACCGTCCCATCCACACCCAGGGCCGCGGAGTGCTGTCCGCCCCCCACCACCGCGGTGAGGCGGGCCAGGCCGGACACGGCGACGGCCACGGGCACGTGGCGCGAGGTCGTGGTGCCGTCCCCCAACTGACCGAAGGCGTTGCTGCCCCACGCCCACGACGTGCCATCCACCTTGAGGGCCAGCGAGTGTGAGCCACCTCCCGAGACGGCCGTCACATCCGCCACTCCCGCGACGCGCGCGGGCACGTGGCGCGACGTCGTGGTGCCATCCCCCAACTGCCCGTCCGCGTTTCCTCCCCAGGCCCACACCGTGCCGTCCGACTTCAATGCGAGGGAGTGCGCATTGCCCGCGGCGATGGCCTTCACCCCTCCGAGTCCCTGCACCTGCGCCGGCACCGGCTGGTTCGCTGTCAGCCCATTGCCGAGCTGCCCCGTGGCGTTGTTGCCCCACGCCCACATCGTGCCGTCCCACTTCACCGCCAGCGAGTGGGAGAAGCCCGCCGCGATGCCCATCACGCCCGTCAGCCCAGGCACGCGCACGGGCACCGCTCGGGAGGTGGTCGTCCCGTCCCCCAACTGGCCCCGGTCGTTGAAGCCCCAGGCCCACACCGTGCCGTCCGCCTTCAAGGCCAGCGAGTGCAGCTCCCCCGTGGCCACGGCGGCGACGTCATTCAGCCCCCAGACCCAGGCGGGCCTCGACGCCGAGCGTGTGGTGCCGTTGCCCAACTGCCCATGTGTATTGCTGCCCCAGGCCCACACCGTGCCGTCGGAGCGCAGCGCGAGCGTGTGCAGCCGCCCGGCGGCCACCGTCCCTTGACCCAACGTCCCCTCCGCGGAGTGGACGACCCCGGGACGCTCGTCCCACTCGCGTCCCTCTTCGGCGGGGCCCGCCGAGCACCCCGTGCCCCACGCGAACCACGCACACACCGCGAGCCACCCGAGCCGGCCGGCGCTTGTCGAACTGCTCTTCATGCATGTCCCTCTGAAGGGGCGCCCTCCAGGGGAAGGCGCCTCCGTTCCTGACGACGAGATGACCGAGGGCGGGCGGGAGACCCGGGCAACGACAGACGCCAGGTCGAGGAGGAACGAGTCACGTCACGCGCGCGGCGATGCGCAGCCTATGCGCCATGACAGACGTTGTAGAGGCAGGGTCATTTCCACCCTGCACGTCGTCATCCATGCATGCCGCGGAGGGATGGAGCAGGGCGAACGGTCCGGAACATCCGGATGCCGTAGTGGAGCAGCACGGAGGCGATGATGAGGACCAGGCAGAACCGGACCGTCCGGTCGCTCACCTCCGTGCGGAAGACCGGGCCATCCAGGACGGTCCATGCCATCACCGCGCACGTGAGCAAACTCAGTCCCGTCTCAAGGCGCCGCATGCCCGTGGACCACCGCCCGCTCACGATGACGGCGAGCCACATGGGGACATTGATCAGGAGGAGCACGAGCAACCAGGGCGCCTGGCGCTGACGGAAACCGTCGGCGTAGGTGAGCGCCTCGTACGCCGCGGGAGCTGCCCGGCCCCCGAAGCAGATGTCCAGCACCCAGGTCGGCTCGAGGAGCACGAACACTCCGCTCAGGACGCCGACGATGCCCAGGACCATGGCCGCGCGGCCTCCCTGGATTCGATCCTCCGCACGCGGCTTCCACTTCGACGTGTCAGGCCACCGGCGGCGGACCCAGGCAGCGCCGCCGTAGCCCACGACCAGCAATCCAGGCCACCACAAGGACCCCACCACCGTGTGCACCCACCACTGACCGAGCGCCTGGGGCACGTCCCTCCCAGTCTGGAGGGGCTGCCACAGGTGCGTCAGCAGGCCGGCGCACCAGATGAGGGCCAGTCCGATGACGGTCGCCCGCAGGAAGCCGCGCGCATCCGCTGGGTCGATGATGGTCAGCGGGGGGCGGTAGCGCGCCGCCACGACCTCCGGATGGCCGAAGGCATGCAACAGCTCCGTGGCCATGGCCGCATCGGCGTCGCGTCCATCCGCCAGGGCCCGGGCCTGAAGCTCCTCGGTGAGCAATGCACGCAGTTCGAACGCCACATCGTCGCGTTGCTTGCGTGGCAACCGCACGGCGACATCGGTGATGTAGGACTCAAGCACGTCATTCGCGTTCATTGCCCCTCCTCCAGGAGTTTCTCCATGGCGTCATTCATGCCCTGCCAGGCGTCGGTGAGCTTCTTGAGCAGCTTCCGGCCGTCCGCGTTCAGCGCGTAGTAGCGCCGCGGTGGCCCGTCTTCGATCCTCCACTCGCTCTGCAGGACACCCTGCGTCTCCAGGCGCCGCAGCAAGGGGTACAGCGTGCCCTCTTCAATCGGCATTCCCTTGTCCGCCAATGCCTGTCGCAGCTCGTACCCGTAGCGAGGTGCTCTCAGCTGCGACAGGGTGGCCAACACCACCACTCCACGGCGCAGCTCGAGTTCCAGCTTGCTGAATGACTCCGCCTGACCCATGCGGAACACAGTACTGTGCGGCGCACAGTACTGCAAGGGCACCCGTGCCCGTGGGAGGTGGCGACCTCGTGAGGAAGGGTGCCGAGTGCACGTACCTCCCGGCCAGGTGAATGAAGTTCCCGGGCCTCCGTCATGAAGGACACAGGGCGAGCGGGCGGCGAGAGCGGCCCCCTCCGCTGGAGACCTCAAAAACAAGGAGAAGTCCCATGTTGGCGGTTCGGAGTGGCTCCGAGGGTGTTCGTGCGAGTGAAAACCGGTCGTCCGCGAAGGGGAGGGGATGGGCGGCGCTCGCGTTGCTGCTCCTGCCTCTGACGGCGGCGGCGGGGCCTGGGCCGGACTACCGCAGGGACGAGTCGCGCAACCACCCCGGGCCCAACCGCTGCCACGATGCCTCCCAGTGCGATGGCGCACGCACGTGCAGTTCCGCGGGCTGGTGCCAGGGCGAGGCGCGCCCCGCGCCGCCCCCGCCGCCGCCCGGGCGTTCGGTCCGAGACCACGACGGACAGGACTGGGACCATGGCCGGGGAGAGGGGCGTCCCCAGCGCAGCACCTTCATCCGCAGCAAGCTCGCGGGGCTCGTCATCGACATCGCGGGCAACAACCGCTCGCCCGGCGCGGGGCTCGTCGCCCACCGGGCCAAGTCCAACCGCGAGGGCAATGACAACCAGAAGTGGGAGCTGGTGCCCACGCGCGGCGGCTACCTCATCCGCAGCCGGCTCAACGGACTCGTGCTCGACGTGGAGGGCGCCAACAAGGCCTCGGGAACACGCGTGGTCACCTGGGAGGCCCACGGACAGCCCCATCAGGTGTGGCAGTTGGTGCCCGGTCGCGTCCGCGGCACCTACTACATCCAGAGTCAGCTCAACGGCCACGTGCTCGACATCGAGGGTGGCAGGGCGGATGGCTCGGGGCGGCTCATCACCTACCCCATGAAGCGCGACAGGGCGGCGGACAACCAGCTCTGGTACCTGGACATCTGACCTGGCTCAGCCCCGGGTGCTTCGTCGAGTCACCTGGGGCGCCCCGACACATCGTGCCTGTCGTCTTGATCAGATGGGCGTGCGCACACCCTCGTCGAAGATGAGGCGGGTGGCACCACCGACGGCCATGATCAGGATGCCAATGGCCGCGCCCGCGAGGAGCCCGCCGAAAGGCCATCTGCCGCGACCGAAGGACCCGACGAGGATGCCGAGCCCGACAGCCTTGCTTTGGCATGGGAAGGCCCGTCATTGACAGGCATTCGCCCGCACCGATGTCCCGACTCAGCCGAAGAGTTTCGACCAGAAGGATTTCTTCGCCTGGGGTTGCGGCTTTCCGCTCATGGACCTGCCCGCCCCATCGAAGTCGATCCGTGCCACCTGGAGGAGCCCGACCATCCCCATGCCGCCATCCTCATGTGTCAGCTTGAAGTCTCGCTGGCCGAACGCAACGGCATACCCATGGGGATCGTGATGCCACGCGGTCATTTCCCCCAGGCGGATGGGCGCGTTGTCATGCAGGCCTGTCCCGGGGTACAGCGAAGGCACGCGGGTTTCGACCTCGCGGCCGTCGAGCGTCTGGAACTGGGCCGGCAGCCAGACGACATCCATTGAGCTTTTCGGCTTTTCGAATTGGATGGAGCGAAGCTCGCTGAAGGGCACGTCCAGCACGGTGCCACCCTGGAAGCAGGGCAGGTGCGGCCCCGTCAACTCATCCGAGTCGGTCAAATCGGAGAAGCGCACCCGGACGCCATTGGTCCGCGTCAGCATTCCGGAGGTCTTGGGGGCCGAGCGCGCGCCCTCTTCCAGGGCACGAGCCGCGTCGGAGAACTCGCCCTTCGCATGGCTCACCGCCGCCTGGAGGTAGGCACGTGAGAAGGGCTGTGGTGCCTGCAGCGCCCCACGCTCCTTGGCCCGCTCGGCGTCCTTCCTTCGCAGGGAGTGCAGGCGCTCGAGCTCGGCACAGTGGTGCAGGAAGGTCACCGCTTCGGAGACTTCAGGCTCCAGCTTCTCCAAGTCCTCGAGCGCGCGCAGGGCCCCGTCATAGTCCTCCAGGCGCACCCTCACGTTGAACGCCATCAGCAGCCGCTCGCCCGAGGGGGCCTTCGACACCTCCGCTTCAATCAACCGGAGTGCTTCCTGGAAGGAACCTTCCGCGAGGTGTTGCTCAATCTGCTTCATGGCACATGCCCCCAAAGTGCCGCGCGGCGACCCTCGCGCGTCCTGGTGACTCTAGATCGCTTCAGACAGGTTGGGTTGGTGCCTCACTCGGAGGAGTTCGAGTGCTGTCGAGGGGCGCGGGGAATCGTGGCTGCTCGCATGGCGGTGCCGTGCCGCCGTGGCTGGCAGCTTGGAGGCTGCCCTGCCCCCTGACCGGGTGTGCCTCCGCGAATTCGCCGGGGCGCTCGTGTGTCGGAAGCGGACGTGAAGACGAACCGGGCCCGGGTCGCCCAGGAAGAACGCATGAAGATGGTGTGGAGTGGGGCGGCACTTGCCGCCTGTGCGCTGGGGCTCGCCGCGGGGACCGCCCAGGCGGCAGAGGAGTGGCGCACGGTGGCGGAGAAGCCGTACGTCGTGAAGGTCCGGGCTCGGCCGGGGACTCAGGCCAAGGACGTCTGGGCGGAGGGCGAGCTGGCCGCGAGCGCCGTGGACGTGCAGGCCGTGCTGAGGGATGTGGACGCCTACCGACACTGGATGCCGTACGTGAAGGAGTCCCGCCTCCTGAAGGAGCTGCCGGACGAGGGGCAGCTGACCTACACGAGGCTGGACCTGCCGGTGGTGTCCGCGCGGGACTACATCAGCAACGTGGTGCTGGAGTCCAAGCTGGTGGAGGACGGCTCGGGCGTGTTCGCGCAGAGGTGGCAGGCGGAGCCGGATGCCATTCCTCAGCGGCGTGGCACGGTGCGCATCCGGCTCAATGAAGGAAGCTGGCGCGTGGAGCCTCGTGGCGAGGAGAAGTCCCATGCGGTGTATCGCTTCACCGTGGACCCGGCCGGCTCCATCCCTGGCTTCCTGGCGCGCATGGGCCAGAAGGACGCGGTGGAGGACACGTTCCGCGCGGTGGAGAAGCGGGCGCGGCAGCACGCCGAGTCGCGCCAGCGGTGATGAGGGTTCCCCCCTGTGTCAGGGAAGAAGTCGCCTCGGCTGAGTTGCCGAGCTGACCACCCGAAGGGGGCGAGTGCAGGCGGTTGAAGTGCCGTACACAGACGCATTCAAGACGCAGATGGTGAAGCGGATGATGGGCCCGAGCGCGGTGAATGCCTGGACACTGGCCCGGCAGGTGGGAGTGTCGCAACCGACGTTGTCGCAGTGGTTGCGTGCGGCGAATAGGGTAGCGGCCACGACGCCCCCGTCCGACGAGAAGAAGCCCGCCCCGCCCGCTGGGCCCAAGAAGTGGACGCCCGAGGAGAAGGTGCGCGTGCTGGCGGCGGCCCAGGAACTCAGAGGCGAGGAGTTGGGGGCGTTGCTGCGGGGAGAGGGGCTGCATGAAGCGCAGCTACGGGAGTGGCAGCAGGCGGCCGAGGGGGCGCTCTCAGGCACGGCGAGCGAGCCGCCGCCGGCCAAGGAGCGCAAGCGGCTGGCCGCCGCCGAGAAGCGGGTGAAGGAGCTCGAGCGGGAGCTGCACCGCAAGGAGAAGGCGCTGGCGGAGACGGCGGCGTTGTTGGTGCTCGAAAAAAACTTCAGGCGATGGGGTGGGACGACAGGCACTCGGGTGACGAGGACGACTCCGGGGACGAGAAGAGCGAGAAATGACGCTCGCCCACATCGACGAGGCCTTGGAGAGGGGCATACGCCTGGAGGCCATCTGCGAGCGGCTCGGGCTGGCCCCGCGCACGATTCAACGCTGGAGGAAGCCCGCCACGGCGGAGGACCGGCGGTGCGGACCGCATACCCGTCCGGCCAACCGGCTGTCGGAGGCGGAGCGGCGCCGAATCCTGGCGGTGGCCAACAGCGAGGAGTTCCGGGACGCCTCGCCCAAACAGATTGTCCCCAGGCTGGCGGACCGGGGCGAGTACGTGGCCAGCGAGGCGAGTTTCTACCGGGTGCTGCGCGAAGCGGGGCAACTGGCCCACTGAGGCCGTGCCAGGGCGCCCATACCCAGGCCTCGAGCCGAGCACACCGCCACCGGGCCCAACCAGGTCTGGAGTTGGGATATCACCTACCTGAAGGGCCCGGTGAAGGGCGCCTTCCTCTACCTGTACCTGGTGGTGGACGTCTTCAGCCGGCGAATCATGG
>NZ_JABUMQ010000451.1:0-7297 GCF_013336645.1 Myxococcus sp. CA039A
CTGACACACCCTCCCCTCTCCTTCCTTCCAGAAAAGGACCCCCTCATGGCGCTCCCAGCCATCACCCCCTATCCGATGCCCGGTGCCGCCGACCTGCCGAAGAACAAGGTCGCGTGGACGCCCGACCCCAAGCGGGCCGTGATGCTCATCCACGACATGCAGCGCTACTTCGTGGAGGCGTTCACCCCCGGCCAGTCCCCCGTGACGGAGCTGGTGCCCAACATCCAGCGGCTTCGCGCGCACTGCCTCTCGCTGGGAATCCCCGTCGTCTACTCCGCGCAGCCGGGCGGCCAGACCCCGGAGCAGCGCGGCCTGCTGCTCGACTTCTGGGGCGGCGGCATCAACGGCGGTCCGCTCCAGAAGCAGATCATCGACGCGCTCACGCCGGGCGAAGGTGACGTCCAGCTCACCAAGTGGACCTACAGCGCGTTCCGCCGCACGGACCTGCTGGAGATGATGCGCGCGCGCGGCAAGGACCAGCTCATCATCTGCGGCATCTACGCGCACATCGGCTGCCTCCAGACGGCCAGCGATGGCTTCATGAGCAACATCCAGCCCTTCCTGGTGGCGGATGCGCTGGGCGACTTCTCCCTGGCGCACCACCAGCTCGCGCTGAGCTACGCGTCGCAGCTGTGCGCCGTCACCACCACCACGCAGCAGGTCATCGACTCGCTGGGCCTGCCCGCCGTCAAGAGCGCTCTCGGACTGAGCCATCACCAGGTGCGCGCGGATGTCGCGGAGCTGTTGCAGCAGTCCGTGATGGAGGTGAACGAGGATGCGAACCTGCTCGAGCAGGGCCTGGACTCCATCCGGCTGATGAGCCTGGTGGAGCGGTGGCGGAGCGCGGGCGCGGAGGTCACCTTCGTGGAGCTGGCGGAGCGGCCCACGCTCACCGAGTGGTACGTGCTCCTACGCGCCATGCCCCTTCCGCCTCCTGACGCGAGCAGCGTCCAGGTGGCCCTCCACCGTTAAGCGCCGCCCACGGAAGCGAGGCTCTCCCCACCTCGCTCCATGCCGATGCCCCCTCTCGAAGGACCTGCGATGACCGAATCACACGACGCACGCTGGCCGCTCACCGCGGCCCAGCACGGAATCTGGGTCGGTCAACAGCTCGACCTCGCGAGCCCGATCTACAACGCCGGGGAGTGCATCGAGCTTCGTGGCGCCATCGTCCCCGAGCACTTCGAGGCCGCCGTCCGTCAGACGGTCGACGAGGCGGAGGCCCTCCACGCGCGCTTCGAGTCCACCCAGGAAGGCTCCTCCCAGCTGGTCAGCCCCCGCGTGGAGTGGGCGCTCCAGCACGTGGACGTGTCCACCGAAGCGGACCCGTGGGCCGCCGCCCGGGCGTGGATGAAGGAAGACCTGACGCGCACGGTGGACCTCACCCGAGGGCCGCTCTTCGCCCAGGTGCTCTTCAAGGCGGGGCCGGAGCGGTACTTCTGGTTCCAGCGCGTGCACCACATCGCCATGGATGGGTATGGGTTCTCGCTGCTCACCCGGCGCGTGGCGGACCTCTACACGTCTCGCGTGACGGGCAAGGCCGCGCCCGCGGGCTTCGGTCCCCTGCGCCCCGTGTTGGACGAGGACGCGGCCTATCGCGCCGGTCCCCAGTTCCAGAAGGACCGTGACTTCTGGGTCGGCCGCCTCGCGGACGCTCCGCTGCCGGTGACGCTGGCGCCGCCGGCCCCCATGTCCGCGTCGTTCGTTCGCTCCACCCGGATGCTCGCGGGCACCGATGTGGAGCGGATGCAGGCCGTGGCGAAGCAGCTCGGACTGACGTGGCCGGACCTGGTGCTCGCGGCGACGGCGGCCTGGATTCACCTGCACACCGACGCGCCGGAGGTCGTGCTTGGCCTTCCGGTGATGACTCGGCTGGGCTCGGCGGCGCTGCGCGTGCCGTGCATGGCCATGAACATCGTGCCGCTGCGCGTGCCCGTCTCCCCCGGTGCCACCCTGGCCTCACTGGCCCGGCATGTCGCCGCGGAGATGCGCGCGTCCAGGCCCCACCTGCGCTACCGCTACGAGCAGCTTCGACGCGATCTGCGCCGCGTGGGTGGGCAGCGCAAGCTGTTCGGCCCCGTGGTCAACATCATGCCGTTCGACTACGGCGTGCGCTTCGCGGGCCTGCCCGGCATCGCGCACAACATCTCCGCGGGGCCCGTCGAGGACCTCTCCATCGGGATGTATGCCCGCTCGGACGGCGGTGGCCTGCGCGTCGACTTCGACGCGAACCCGGTCTGCTACGACGCGCGGGCCGTGGACTCCCATCAGCAGGAGTTCCTCCGGCACCTGGACACGTGGCTCGGCGCGCCCGAGCAGGCCGTTCGCGAGCAGGTCCTGTCGGCCGGGGCCGACGCGTCGGTCCTGGATGGAGGCCCGCTCCCCGTGCCCGCCCATCCGGTGATGGAGCTCATCGAACGCCAGTCCCGTGAGCAGCCGGATGTCATCGCCGTGGAGCATGGCGAGCATCGCCTGACGTACGGCGAGCTGTGGCGGGCCACCGGGTCGCTCGCGGACCGCCTCGTCGCCGAGGGCGTCCGGTCCGACACGCCCGTGGCGGTGAAGGTGCCGCGCGGAATCGACGCCATCGTCGCGTCACTGGGCATCCTGCGCTCCGGCGCGGGCTACCTCCCGCTCGACCCCACCGGCCCCGCCTCCCGCTCGGCCTCCATCCTCGACGACGCCGCGCCCTCGCTGATGGTCCTCCCGTCGGAGACCGTCTCCGCCACGGACGCGAGCCCCCGCGCGGCCGGGCACCTGACCGTCCTGAAGCGCGACGTCGCCGCGCAGACGGTCACCCCTCGCGCCGAGGCTGAGCGGCTCGCGTACGTCATCTACACCTCCGGTTCGACGGGCCAGCCCAACGGCGTGCAGATTCCTCACCAGTCGCTGGCACACTTCGTCGCGGGCGCCACGCACCGCTACGCCGTCACCCGCGAGGACCGCATCCTCCAGTTCGCGCCGCTGCACTTCGACGCGAGCGTGGAGGAGGTCTTCCTGGCGCTGACCTCGGGCGCGCGGCTGGTGCTGCGCACCGACGAGATGCTCCAGTCCGTGCCCCGCCTGCTCGAGTCCTGCGCGGCCCACGGCATCACCATCCTCGACCTGCCCACCGCGTTCTGGCACGAGCTGGCCTACGCGGTATCCACGGGCGCGGCGCGGCTGCCATCCTCCCTGCGCACCGTCATCATCGGGGGCGAGGCGGCCCTGCCAGAGCGCGTCGCCCGCTGGCGCGCCACCGTCGGTCCGAGCGTACAGCTGCTCAACACCTACGGCCCCACGGAGGCCACGGTGGTGGCGACGGTGGCGTCGCTCGCGGACGCCGGTGGTCCGGAGTCCGAGCGAGACGAGGTCCCCATCGGCCTGCCGCTTCCCGGCGTCCGCGCGGTGCTCGTGGATGCGCAAGGACGACTCGTCGCTCGGGGCTCGGAGGGCGAGCTGTGCCTCTTGGGTGGCGCGCTCGCGCGGGGCTATCTCGGCCGGCCGGAGCTGGACAAGGCTCGCTTCATCTCCCTGGCCGCGCTGCCCGGCCAGCCCCGCGCCTACCGCACCGGCGACAAGGCCCGGCTGCGGGAGGACGGACAGCTCGTGTTCGTCGGTCGCGTGGACGACGAGCTGAAGATCAGCGGCCACCGAATCGACCCGGCCGAGGTGGAGACGGTGCTCCTGGGCCACCCGGGCGTGCGCGAGGCCGCGGTGGTCGGACAGGTGCTCCCCGGCGGCGCCCGCCGGCTCTGCGCGCACATCGTCGCGGAGGCCCCCGTGCCTTCCGCCGCCGACCTGCGCAAGCACCTGCTCGCGAACCTGCCCGCGCCCATGGTGCCGGGCGCCATCGTGTTCGCCGAGCGCCTGCCTCGCACCAGCACGGGGAAGATCGACCGCGCCGAGCTGCGCAAGGCGCCCACCACCGATGCCTCCTCCACCGTGGCGCAGGCCACCACGGAGCTGGAGCGCGTGGTGCTCGGCATCTGGGAGGAGGTCCTCGGCGCCACGGGCCTCACCGCGCAGGACGACTTCTTCGACCGCGGGGGCCAGTCCCTCCAGAGCATCCAGGTGGCCAACCGCCTGGGCATCGCCCTGGGCCGGGAGGTCCCCGTCGCCACGGTGTTCCGCTACCCGACGGCCGCCGCGCTGGCCCAGGCGCTGGAGCACGGTGAGGCCACCGGCTCCGAAGCAAGCGGCCCGAGCACCACGATGCTCGCTGACTCGGAGCTGTCCGAGGACATCGTCCCCCGTCCGAGCACCACCGCGCCCCAGGGCGTGGGCGGCAGCTTCGAGACGCGCTTCCCGGAGCCTCGTCAGGTGCTGCTCACGGGCGCCACGGGCTTCGTCGGCGCCCACCTGCTGGACCAGCTCCTGCGCCAGACGCGCGCCCGCGTGGTCTGCCTGGTCCGCGCCAGCGACGAGGCCCAGGCGATGGAGCGCATCCGCGCCGCGCTCACGTCCCAGCAGCTTCCGACATCGGGCCTCGCCGAGCGGGTGCTCGCGCTGCCGTCGGACCTCACCCAGCCGATGCTCGGCCTGGACAGCGCGCGCTTCCACGGGCTGGCCGCGGAGTGTGACGTCATCCTGCACAACGCCGCGGTGGTGAGCGTCGTGCGCGAGTACGGCAGCGTCCAGGCCGTCAACGTCAAGGGCACGCGCGAGCTCTTGCGTCTGGCCGCCGCCGTGCGCCTCAAGCCCTTCCACTACGTGTCCACGCTGGCCGTGGCGCCCCAGGCGAACGTGAGCCCGGAGGTGCCCGAGGACTTCGTGCAGGCCCACCCCGGACTGCGTGACGGCTATCAGCAGAGCAAGTGGGTCGCGGAGCGGCTGGTGCAGCACGCCTCCGAGCGCGGCCTGCCCGTCGCCGTCTACCGGCTGGGCCGCGTTGTTGGCGCGACGGACACCGCCATCGTCAATCCGCAAGATCTGGTCTGGCGCATCCTGCTCGCGGGCATCCCCTCCGGCTCGCTCCCGCTGCTCGACGTGGGAGAGACCTGGACCCCCGTGGACTATGTGGCGCGCGCCATCGTCAAGCTCTCCCGCGTCGCCACGCCCGGCACGGTGTTCAACGTGACGCCCGTGCCCGACGTGCGACTGCCGGACCTGTTCCGCTGGGTGGGCGAGTACGGCTACCCCGTGGACCTGCTCCCCATCCCCGCCTGGCGCGCCCGGGTCGCGGAGCGCGCCGGCACCGCGGACAACACCACCACCCTGGCCTTCTTCGACCTGCGCTCCGGTGACTCGGCGCCCGCGTTCGGCCTGGGCCCCATCCGCTGTCAGCGGTTGCATGAAGCACTGGAGGGCACCGGCATCACCTGCCCCCAGGCGGATCGCGACCTCTTCTTCCGATACCTCGCCTGGTGCGTCACGCGCGGCCTGCTGCCCGCGACACCTGGCTCCCCCAAGGAAACGGCCCCCTCGTGATGAACCGAACCTGGAATCCCCGCACCTGGCGGGAGAAGCCCGTGAAGTACATCCCGGATGACTATCCGGACATGCGCGCCCTCCACCGAGTGGAGGAAGAGCTGTCCCGACTCCCTCCGCTGGTCCACCCCTCGGAGACGCGGCGGCTCACCGCCTCGCTCGCGCAGGTGGCACAGGGCAAGGCCATCCTGCTGCAAGGCGGAGACTGCGCGGAGAGCTTCAAGGAATTCACCACCGACAACATCCGCGACACCTTCCGGCTCATCCTCCAGATGGCCGTGGTGCTCACCTTCGCGGGCGGACGCCCCGTGGTGAAGGTCGGAAGAATCGCCGGCCAGTTCGCCAAGCCGCGCTCCAGCCCCGTGGAGACGCTCGACGGTGTCACCCTCCCCGCGTACCGGGGCGACATCATCAACGGCATGGACTTCGAGGCCGCCGAGCGCATCCCCGACCCCAAGCGGCTCCTCAAGGCCTACCACCAGTCCTCCGCCACGCTGAACCTGCTGCGCGCCTACTCGCAGAGCGGCTACGCGGACCTGTGCAACCTGCACCGCTGGACGCTCGACGGCGTCTCCGGCTCACCGCAGGGGGACCAGTACCGCAAGCTCGCGGACTCCATCTTCGAGTCCCTCTGCTTCATGAGCGCGCTGGCGCCGTCCCCGGAGTACACGGCCGCGCCCACGCCCACGCCCGTGGACCTCTTCACCAGCCACGAGGCCCTGCTCCTCAACTTCGAGGAGTCGATGACGCGCATGGAGCCCGGCTCCGGCCACTGGTTCGACGCCTCCGCCCACATGCTGTGGATTGGCGAGCGCACCCGCCAGCTCGACGGCGGCCACGTGGAGTTCATGCGCGGCATCCGTAACCCCATCGGCGTCAAGTGCGGGCCCACCATGGACCCCGACGACCTCCTGCGCCTGATGGACGCACTCAACCCGGAGGCCATCCCCGGACGCCTCACGCTCATCGGCCGCTTCGGCTCCGACAAGGTCGCCGACTGCCTCCCGCGCCTGATGGCCGCCACCCGCCGCGACGGCCGCCCCGTCATCTGGTCCATCGACCCGATGCACGGCAACACCCACAAGGCCAGCAACGGCTACAAGACGCGCTCCTTCGACCGCATCCTCTCCGAGGTGAAGTCCTTCCTGGAGGTCGCCTCCTCCGAGGGCGTCCACCCGGGAGGCATCCATCTGGAGATGACCGGGCAGAACGTCACCGAGTGCCTGGGAGGCCCGCTGGCCGTGACGGAGGACGACCTCCACAGCCGCTACCACACTCACTGCGACCCCCGCCTGAACGCGGACCAGGCACTCCAGCTCTCCTTCATGGTCGCGGAAAAGCTTCAGGCCCTGAAGACCCCCCACGCCAGGGCAGCCTGAGTCACCCATCAACCCTTGACAGCACAGGGTCTACAGGAATACACGGCCTCGCAAATGAAAATGAGAACCATTTTCATAATCCCCACTGGGCGCGGACGAGAGGTCGTTGGCCGGATGCGTTGGAGCGTGGCGGTGATGGTGTGGCTCGCGTTCGCCCTTCCGGCGCGAGCCCAGGTGGCCGGTGAGGCCCAGGTGCCGGCGGCGGCGCAAGCCCCGGCGCCCGTGCCGGCCGTGGTGGCGCCGAAGCTGGTGACGTTCGTGGAGGCGCCCTACCCGGCCGAGGCGGAGCAGGCCCGGCTGGAAGCCACGGTGCGGTTGAAGCTGACGCTGGATGACCAGGGCGTCGTCACGGAGGCGGAGGTCCTCGAGCCCCAGGGACACGGGTTCGACGAGGCGGCGCGACAGGCCGCGCTGAGCTTCCGCTTCGAGCCGGCCCGGCGTGAGGGCGTCGCCGTGGCCTCGCGCATCGCCTACAGCTACGAGTTCCGCCTCCCCGTGGAGCCCACGCC
>NZ_JABUMQ010000452.1:0-7244 GCF_013336645.1 Myxococcus sp. CA039A
GTTCGGGGAGACGGTGTTCACGGGGGAGGAGCGCGTGGTGGTGGTGGACCGCACCGCGCCGCGAGTGGTGTCGCGGGCCCCGGAACCGGGGGCGCAGGATGTGTGGGTCAAGAGCCCCATCCAGGCCGTGTTCTCCGAGCCGGTGAATGCGAGCACCGTGACGAGCGCCTCCGTGCGACTCACCGTGGGCGGGGTGGAGGTGGCCCGGACGGTGTCACTGTCGGGGGATGGGAAGACGATGACGGTGGTGCCGGCAACGCCTATCTCGGGGCCCACCTCAGCGGCGATGGTTCTCACCTTGGCCGTAACGGACAGGGCGGGAAATGCCTTGGAAGTTCCCGTGGGCACGTGGGACTGGAGACATTCCACGATGGTGCTCCAGCCTTACGGGCCCGTCCTCGCCAAGGAGTCGGGGAACCTTGGTGTCCATCTTTATGAATTCGGCTCGGACAAACAAGGGAACTCCGTCATCGTCCAATCCGAGAAGCTCCCGGCTCATTCCAGGCTGCGCGTCTACAGCAACACTGGCGGCCAATGGACGGAGTTGGGCAGTGGGCTGGAAGCAAGAACGTCTGGATTCGAGCCCTACAATCCAACAGTCAGATTCGACCCCCTGGATGGAACACCTGTTGTCGCCTGGCATGAAGGAAATGGCAGCAACGAATCCGAGCGCATCTATGTCGCGCGCTGGATGGGAACTCACTGGAGTTATCTGGGAGGAACTTCAGGAATTCTGCCATCCATCTCCGACAGCACTCACCCAGTCATGGACCTGGATGCGACGGGAAAACCACTCGTCGCGTACTATTCCGACACCGAGCAGACCACCTATGCCTATCGCTGGACAGGAACAGCCTGGGAGCCCCTGGGAGGAAGCCTCAACGCATTGCTCGGCCTGGATTCCAGCCACCCCATCGGTATCAAGGTCGGTCCCACCCAGTCGATGTTCCTGGCGATGAGAGGGCAAAAAAACGGGCAATCGAAGCTCTATGTTGTCCGCTGGAACGGCACCGACTGGAAGCCACTTCAGGAAGCACAACCTCCGGTCGGTGTTCCCTTCGAACTCTCGCAGTTTCGTGAGCCTCGCCTCTCTCTTGCCCCCGATGACAAACCGATTCTCGCCTGGGTCGACCAACCGGTAGAGGGCCCCGCACAAGCGCACTCCTATATTTGGAAGAACGACGCGTGGGAGGTCTATTGCCCGCAACACACACCGCCCACCGAACCAACGTCCGAAATGACGCGCCTCGAGTTGGATGACACCGGAACGGTGTGGATGGCCTGGTCGGCAAAGGGAACCCCCTTCTTCCACATCGAGCGATGCACATCCGGGTCATGGACTCCCTTCGCAAGCAGCGAGACCACCCTCCCTCCCATTTCGACCGCGACATTCTCGGAATTCACCATCACAGGCATCAACACCATCCAGGTGGTGACCACCCTCGCCGATGGTGGAACGCTGGTCGTCCACTCACACCTCAATCGCTGACATCGACCATGTCCCCACCTCGTCGAGTTTCCCTCATGTTTTCCAGGAAGCATGCCGTGCGGTCCGCATTGTTCATCCTGAGCTGTGTTCTTCCCCTCACCGCCTTCGCAGCGCCCCGGCGTATGGTCGTCGCGAGCGGCGATTGCAAGGACGCGGAACTGGGCAGTCAGGCCAATGCGTTCCTCGGCGCCCTCGTGTCACGTCCGGAGCAAGACGTTTTGAGCGCGGCCGGTTTCAGTGAGCGGCTCTTTCCACAACCGACGACGAGCTACGAGGACCTCCAGCGGCAACTCGACTCCGCGCAGGACCACTTCTACGAGAGTCGAAACGGCAAGGCCGCAGTGGCCATCGACGAAGCCCTCCAGCAGATCAACCGCCTGCCCGTGGGCGATGAGCGCTGGAAGCTCTACGTGAATGCCCAGCTCCTGCACGGCCTGAACTATCGGGCCATGGGAAGACAGAAGGAGAGCGACACGGCGTTCCGGAGCGTTTTGCGGCTCCAGCCCGACTACCAGCTCGACCCTGACTACTTCGCTCCCTCGGTGCGCCAGGGGTTCGACAAGCTGCGAAGGGAGCTGAACCTCGCCCGTAAGGTGAAGCTCTCGGTGAAGTCCACGTTGCCGACTTCAGACGTGTACCTCGACGGCATCAAGATGGGGCAGACGCCGCTGACGCTCGACGTGCTGGCGGGCACCTATGACCTCACCCTGGTGAAGGGCGAGGCCATCAGCTTCCCTCGGCAGATTCAGGCGCAAGGCGCGGACACACCGCTGCTCGTGGACCTCGCCTATGAGGGCTCCGTCTCCGCCACGCCGTTCCCCTGTCTCTCCATCCCCGAAGCCAGCGCGGAGCGGACCCTCAGTCACGCCGTCCGTCTGGGCGGCACGCTCGGTGTCGAAGAGGTCATCGTTGTGCGCCTGGAGCGCCCCAGCAGTGGCCCCAAGTGGTTCGCCGCCACCGTGCTCAATGTCGAGGGCGGTCAAAAGCTTCGCGAAGGCGGCTTCAAGACGCAGGGCCTGGATGCCCCGGCGGAAGCACTCTCCGCCCTGGTGGACTTCGTGACCACGGGTCGGTCTCCTTCCAACCTCGTAGTGATGAACGCCAATGGGCGAGCTCCCTGGGAGCAGGTTGTGACCTCGGACAAGTCTGGCGCCCAGCACGGAGGTGGCATGGACATCAGCGCTCCGAACCCTCTCTCAGACGGCATCGCGGACTCGGCGGACCGACCCACACCGGCACTGCGCGTGGCCTCCTATGTCCTGCTTGGCACCGGCGTGGCCGCGCTAGGCGGGGCGGGCGTAGTGCGGTTCCTGGCGCAGAAGAACGTGGATGACCTGGAGAAGCGCCTCGAAAACGGCCGAATCCTCTCCTCGGACCAGGAGGCGCTGCGACTTCGGAACTCCCTGGTCCAGAAGAGCAATCTCCTCACGGGACTGCTCGTCGGAGGAGGTGCGGCCGTCGCCACGGGCGCGGTGCTCTTCCTCGTCTCTCCTTCATCAGCCGACACTCCGCCCGTCTCGGTGGGAGTCGCCACGGATGGAGAAGCCTTTTCGACCAGCCTCTCCGGTACCTTCTGAATCCACGTCTCGCGGACTACGAGGGAGGAAGCCTGACACACCGCGTTCGTCACGAAGCCAGCGAGCGAGTTCGCCAGCCGCGCCGATAACGTCGCCGCCGCATAGAGTGCCGCGCATGACGCGTGCCCTTCTTGCCCTGCTCCTGGCCACGAGCGCTTCCGCCGCGGCCCCTCGCACCCTCCGGGTGGATTACTTCCACGCCGGCAATGCCACCGAGGAACGCTTCAGCCTCGACCGGGTGGTCATCGAACCGCTGCCCTGGCCGGGCCACGCGGCGCGCGCGATCGACGACACCAACCTCGGCAAGTATCTCTTCGAGGTGAGGGACCGGGACACGAACCAGGTCCTCTTCTCCCGGGGCTTCGCTTCCATCTACGGAGAGTGGGAGCTCACCACCGAGGCGAAGAGCCAGCACCGCACCTTCCACGAGTCGCTTCGCTTTCCCACGCCGGAGCGCCCCGTCCAGGTGCTCCTCAAGAAGCGCGACGCACAGAACGCCTTCCGCGAGGTGTGGTCACTCATCGTGGACCCGAAGGACATGTTCGTGGACCCGTCCTCACCGCCCGCTCCGGGCCCGCTGCTGAAGCTGCTGGAGAACGGGCCACCGGAGCAGAAGGTGGACCTGCTCATCCTGGGCGACGGCTACACCGAAGCGGAGCGCGCCAGGTTCGAGAAGGACGCCCGGCGCATGGTGGACATCCTCTTCACCTTCTCGCCCTTCAAGGAGCGCAAGGCAGACTTCAACGTCTGGGGCTTGATGCCGGCCGCCGTGCAGTCCGGAATTTCCCGGCCGTCCACTGGCGTCCACCGGCGCTCACCCGTGGGCACCACCTATGACGCCTTCGGCAGCGAGCGCTACATCCTGACCTTCGACAACAAGGCCTTCCGCGAACTGTCTGCCTTCGCGCCCTACGAGTTCGTCGAAATCCTGTCCAACGGCAACACCTACGGAGGCGGAGGCATCCTCGGCCTCTACGGCACCGTGGCGGCCGACAGCCTGTGGGCGCCCTACGTCTTCGTCCACGAGTTCGGCCATCACTTCGCGGGCCTCGCCGACGAGTACTACACCTCCGAGTCCGTCTACGTGCCCAGCGCCGACCGGCTGGAGCCCTGGGAGAAGAACGTCACCGCGCTCAAGGACCCGGAGCAGCTCAAGTGGAAGCACCTGGTGACGCCCGGCACGCCCCTGCCCACACCCTGGAGCAAGGAGGCCTACGAGACGCACTCCAATGACGTGCAGAAGCGCCGCCGCCAGGTCCGGGCCCAGCGCAAGCCGGAGTCGGAGATGGACTCCCTGTTCGTGGCGCAGCGTGACTGGGAGGAGAAGTTCCTTTCCTCACAGAAGTACTCGAACAAGGTGGGCGCCTTCGAAGGGGCCAACTACGAGGCCCGGGGGTATTACAGACCCCAGCTCGACTGTGTGATGTTCACCCGGGATCGGGTGCCCTTCTGCGCGGTGTGTCAGAGCGCGATTTCACAGGTCATCGACTTGTACGCGGGTCCCCGACCTCCAGCCTCCCGCAAGACACCCTGATAACCAGTCATTTCGAGGGATTCCTGCGTGACATGGCGGTGTCACGGGGGCCCCGCAATGGACCCTCTCCAGGTTCAGGTGTAAGGGGGGCGAGTTACTACCTGCATCCCTGGAGGGGACCGCATGCAGAAGCGAAATTGGCTTGCAGCGCTCATGACCGCCGTGCTCGTCACGATGGGCACGGGCTGTGGAGATGAGTGCGTCGACCAGTTCGACTGTCGCGCCGATAATGGCCAGCCAGATCCGGGCAAGGAGTGGACCTGTAACGATGGGACCTGTGATCAGGTCGCCATCAACGTTCCGACCCCAGACTCGGGGACGCCGGATTCGGGGACTCCGGATTCGGGGACTCCGGACGCGGGCGTGACCTGCAACCCGGGCTGCGGCACGGGCGAGCTGTGTGACATCAGCTCCGGCACGGGCGTGTGCAAGATTTGCCGCGACTCCGCCACGGGCACGGGCACGGATGAAGGCTGCTCCGCCGCCGCTCCTGTCTGCGACATCACTGGCACAGGCGGCAAGGGCGTATGCACCGCGTGCCGCGACACCGCCACGGGCACCGGCCAGGACCTGGGCTGTGCCGCTGAAGTGCCGGTCTGCGACACCACCGCCAACAACGGCGTGGGCGTCTGCAAGGCCTGCACGGACTCCGCCACGGGAAATAGCCAGGACCTGGGCTGCTCGGCCACGGCCCCCATCTGCGACACGGCAGCCAACAGCGGCGCGGGCGCGTGCAAGGTCTGCTTCGACTCGCAGACGAGCCCCGACCAGGGCTGCTCTTCGCCCACCAACATCTGCGACACGGCGGCCAACAACGGCGCTGGCGAGTGCAAGGTCTGCAACGCCACCGAGGGTTGCCTGGGTGAGCAGACGTGCAACGCCGCGGGCACCGCCTGCGAGGGCTGCGCGGACAACGCGTCGTGCGCTCCGGAGACCCCGGTCTGCCGCACGGACACCACGCCGACGGTGTGCGTCGAGTGCTCCCCGGGCAACACCGCCCACTGCGATGCGACCAAGCCGGCCTGCAATGCCAACTTCCTGTGCGGCTGCACGGAAAATACCGACTGCGCCGCGGTGCCGGACAGCGCGCGTGACTTCTGCGACCCCACGGGCAACAACAACCGTGGTCAGTGCGAGGTCTGCGTCACCGACACCCAGTGCGCGGGTCTGGATCCGCTGAAGCCGGTCTGCAACAACCGCACGGAGTGCGTGCAGTGCCTGACGAACGCGAGCTGCACGGCGGGCCAGGTCTGCAACACGACCACCCACGCTTGCGAGACGGCCCCTGGCCCCACCGCGGCTGAGACCAGCGCGCAGATCGCCGCCTTCCTCGCCGCCGAGGCTGGCTCCCCCAACCTGCCCGTCAATGGAGCCTACGTCACGTTCCTCAAGCCCGCCGTGCCGGGCCAGGACAACGAGACCGAGCCTGTCGGCTTCTTCCTCCAGGCGGAGGCCAACGGCCCCGCGATGTTCGTCTCCGACCCCGCCGTCGTGAACCAGGTGGCCGTGGGAGACCGGATCAGCCTGACCGTCGCCACGAAGCAGCTCGCGAACCAGCAGGACCTGGCCAGCACCGTCGCGGAGTTCACGCGGCTCAGCCAGGGGCACTCGGTGCGCTCGCTTGCCGCGGACCGCTCCGGCGCGAACGACCTCGTTACCGCACTGGCCGCCTACGAGTATCAGCTCATCACGCTCTCCGGTACCCTGGGCGCTGCGGGCGGCGCGGGGGCGGGCTTCACGGGCTTCCCCATCACGACGACCGGGATGCCCTCCACCAACCCGATTCGCCTGCGCATGCCCATAGCACTGCCCCAGGCGCTCGAAGCCGCCCCGGGCTGCCAGTTCACCCTCGTGGGTCCCATGTGGCGGTTCGGCACCACCCCGCAGCCGTCGGCCTTCTCGGCTTCGGACATCACGCTCGACTGCCCCGCGCCCAAGCTGGTCACGGCGACCAGCCTGTCCGCCACGCAGGTCCGGCTCACGTTCGACCGTAAGATTGCTGAGGCTTCGGCGCAGGCCTCGGACTTCACCATCGAAAACCTGACCGTCTCGGGCGTCGCGGTCGACGGAACGCTGGTGACCCTCACCACGAGCGAGCAGACCGCGGGCACGGCCTATACGGCCACCGTCTCCGGCGAGGTCACCGACCTGAGCGGCAAGCCGGTCGCCAGCGCGAACAACAGCGCAAACTTCACCGGATTCACTCCTCCGCCCGAGGGCGCTTCGCTCGTCATCAACGAGGTGGACTACGACAACCTCGGCAATGACACTGGGGAGTTCATCGAGATCTACAACCGAGGAAACGCGGCCGCCGACCTGAGCGATCTGATCATCGTCCTTGTCAATGGTGACTCGACCGCCACGCCGCGTCGCGATTATAATCGCTTCCCTCTGAGCAGCGTGACCGATGCTGCTGGCACCTCGGTGACGTCGCTGCCCGCAGGTGGGTACCTGGTCGCCGCCCCCGCGCCGTTCTTCACGAACAACCCGCTGCCCGGCGTTCTCCGTCTGGTCATCACCGCGCCGCTGCCGACGACCACTCCGAACGAAAACATCGTCCAGAACGGTTTTGGTGATGGCATTGGCCTCATCAAGTTCTCCACGGGCACGATGGTCGACACCATCTTCTACGAGACCCCGCCCC